>JANTGZ010000042.1 GCA_024762675.1 Thermodesulfobacteriota bacterium
GATGCCGGCGTCTCAGAAAAAACCTGCGCACAGCTTAATAAGGAATGCCGGCATCATCGGTGCCGCCACCTTAATAAGCCGGTTCCTCGGCTTTGTCCGGGACATGGTTACGGCCAACTATCTAGGCACTTCCATCTACGCAGATGCTTTCTTTGTCGCTTTTCGAATTCCCAACCTTCTGCGCAGGCTCTTTGGTGAAGGCTCTCTGACAGCCGCCTTCATCCCCGTATTCTCCACCTACCTGACGGCGGGAAAACGGGTTGAAGCCCGGGAGATTGCCCAAACTGCCATGACCCTGACGGCCCTCTGTCTGACCATCGTCACAATCTTGGGAATCATTTTTTCCCCATTCATAATATCTCTTATCGCTCCTGGCTTTGAAGCCACCCCGGAAAAGTATGAGCTCGCCGTATTTCTCAACCGGCTCATGTTCCCTTACATCCTGCTCATCAGCCTGGTCGCGTTGGCCATGGGAATCTTAAATTCCAACAACCACTTTTTAACCCCGGCCCTGGCTCCCGTCTTACTTAATCTCTGCATGATCGGCGCCGCCTTAATCCTGACTCCATTTTTGGGAAATGCAGCTCTGGCCCTGGCCATAGGAGTCTTGGCCGGAGGGCTGGCCCAACTCCTTCTTCAACTTCCAGTTCTCAAAAAACATGGTTTTCCCTGGCGACTACGATTTAAGTTCCGCCATCCGGCGATCAAACGGGTTATAACCCTCATGGGCCCCTCCCTACTGGGGCTGGCAATCACTCAAATCACGATATTTGTCAACACCTTGCTGGCCTCCTACCTGGTCGACGGCAGTATCTCATATCTCTATTTTGCCGACCGCCTGATTCAATTTCCCCTGGGAATCTTTGCAGTTGCCCTGGGCACGGCGGTTTTGCCGGCTTTAAGCCGGTCCGCAGCAAAAAAGGATTGGAACGATTTTTCGTCAACTTTTTCACTGGCTTTGCGCCTCCTCATGTTTATCACCCTACCAGCCATGGCCGGCTTGATTATTTTAAGCAAGCCAATTGTGTTTCTGCTTTTTGAACGCGGCCATTTTGACTCTCACTCGACCAGCATGGTTTCCCAGACCATTATAGCCTATGCTGCCGGACTCTGGGCTTATGCCGGCTTAAGAATTATTGTCCCGGCTTTTCACTCCCTCCAGGACACCAAAACCCCGGTCAAGGTTGGCGCTATAGCCCTGGTGGCTAACCTGATTTGTGCACTTGTCCTGATGCAGCTTCTGCAACACTTGGGATTAGCTCTGGCCACAGCTATTTCGAGCGCCGTTAACTGCCTGCTTTTGCTTGCAATCTTAAAACGCCGCCTGGGACAAGACATCAAAATAATAGGTTGCCGCCGCGCCTTTTTCCAAAGTCTGCTGGCGACTGTGATCATGGTTATAATCATCACAATCCTTGACCGGCTGCCGCTGATGCGTGCCGGCTACCAGAGTCATTTAGATGAAAGTCTCCGCCTTGCAGCAAAGATCATCTGCGGTGTCGGTTCCTACTTTCTTTGTGCTCGGCTTATGCAAAGCCCGGAGTTGGCCCAGTTAAAAAGCTTGGTTAATAGAGGTCGGGGGAGAGCCAGTGGGCAGTCGTCAGTGGACAGTGGACAGTAAAACCACTAACTGCCGGCGACTGAAAACTGACAACTGACGGCTAAAAAATGCGACGAAACCTGATTACCCTTATAATTTTTGCCAGCCTGGCTGCCAGCCTCATAACCTTGGTCTTTCTTGACCTCTACAACTTTGCCCATCAGGGCGCTTCGCAATCCTCAAAACTAATCACCATCGAACCTGGCAGCTCGCTTAAAAAAATTGCCCGCAAATTACAAAAGCAAAAACTCATAAGCTCTAGCCAGCGCTTCATTATCCTGAACCGTCTCTTGCAAAATTCCAGCCACCTTAAAGCCGGCGAGTACCTTATCAGGACCGCCTCCACACCCCTACAGATTATTGAGATCTTAAAGCAGGGCCGAGTTTTTCAACGCCAGATAGTTATTCCCGAAGGCTTTACACTGCGGCAGATTGGAGCGCGGCTACAGGCCCATGGCATATGCCAAAATGATGAGTTCAAACAGCTCATCTCCTCACCATCAATCCTGAAAAACCGGCAGGTAACAGGCCCCAACCTTGAAGGCTATCTCTTTCCCAGCACCTACAACTATAGCCGCCAGACATCATGCCGACAGATTGTGGAACAGATGTTGAGCACCGGAAAAACAGAGTTGCAAGAACTACTTTCACATGCCCCCGACAACACTTTGAACCGGCATCAGATTCTGACCCTGGCATCCTTGATCCAGAAAGAGGCCGGCAACAATGATGAGATGCCGGTTATCTCCTCCGTTTTTCACAATCGCCTGCAACTCAAAATGCGTCTTGCCAGTGACCCCACTACTATTTATGCCCTCGGTGAAAACTTCGATGGCAACTTGAGACGCCGGGACCTACAAAACCCCTCACCTTACAACACCTACCGCCATCGCGGCCTGCCTCCCGGCCCGATCTGCAGCCCCGGCAGCAAAGCCATCACGGCAGCCATCAACCCGGACCAAACCGACTACCTCTATTTTGTCTCCCGCAATAACGGCCGGCATCAGTTCTCCCGAACCCTCAAGGAACATAATCAAGCCGTAAGAAAGTATCAACTCAAGCGCTGAGATTACAAGACAACAAAATTCGAGACCTATTTATTGCTCCGGTTTCAGTAAAAGTTGACGGAAGCATAACAAAGAGTATAATAGTAGTAATGGACTTCGGGAAATCACCAACCAACAGAATTGAAAAGGCACCACTATGTCTGAGTTACGTAAAGATCCAATCGTCGACCGCTGGGTAATAATCTCACGGGAACGAGGCAAGAGACCATCTGAATTCAGCAGCTTGAAACAAGAGAGAAAAAGTGGCTTCTGCCCTTTCTGCCCTGGTAACGAAGATGTTGTTCCACCCGAAATCCTGGCCTACCGAAAACCCGGCAGCAAAAGCAATGATTCAAACTGGCGCTTACGAGTTGTGCCGAACAAATTTCCCGCCCTGCACATCGAAGGCGACCTCGTACGTCAGGGCGACGGAGTTTATGATATGATGAATGGCGTCGGCGCTCATGAAGTTATTATCGAAAGCCCCGACCACCAGGCAACGCTGGCAACCATGCCGACTGAGGCCGTCGAAGATGTTTTATGGGCCTACCGGGATCGCATTCGTGACCTCGCCGGTGATGAACGGTTCCGCTATATTCTGGTTTTCAAAAACCAGGGCCTGGCCGCCGGTGCAACCGTCGAACATTCTCACTCCCAGATTATAGCTCTGCCGATTGTCCCGAAACGAGCTAAAGAAGAGGTTGAAGGGGCGAAAAAATTTTACGACTACAAGGAACGTTGTGTTTTCTGTGATATCATCCAACAGGAGATCAACCAGGGCTTGCGGATGGTCAGTGAAAATCATGAGTTTATCTCAATCTGCCCATATGCCCCACGTTTTCCTTTTGAGACCTGGATCCTGCCCAAGCGACATACTCATGACTATCAGGCGAACAGTAAAAATATGATCGAAGGGCTCGCCCTGATTCTCACCGACACCTTAAAGAGACTTAACCGGGTGCTTGATACCCCGCCTTACAACTTCATTCTTCACACCGCCCCGGTCAACCATTACGACACCTCTGACTACTATCACTGGCATATAGAGATTATCCCCAAGCTTACCCGGGTCGCCGGTTTCGAATGGGGTTCGGGATTCTATATCAACCCGACCCCACCAGAAGAATCGGCTAAGTTTCTACGCGAAGCAAAAATTTGATGGGGCAAGATGAATATCCTTTTTGCGGTATCTGAAGCAACTCCTTTTGCTAAAACCGGCGGGCTCGCCGATGTCGCCGGAGCTCTGCCGACCGCTTTGGCTGAAAGAGGTCACCGGGTTCATCTTTTTCTGCCCCTCTATCAAGAGATTCAAACACCGGAACGTAAGTTTACTGAAATCACCAAGGTCACAATCCCTCTGGGAGCGGAACAGGTCACCGGCAGCATTGTCAACCTACCCTCCTATCACCCGAACCTGAACCTTTCATTTGTCCGTCAGGATAATTATTTTGACCGACCTTTCCTCTACGGGCCGGCCGGAGAGGAGTACCCGGACAACGGCATCCGCTTTATCTTTTTTTGCCGGGCAATCCTTGAAGCGGTCTCGCTCCTTAACCTTAACATCGATATCTATCACGCCCACGACTGGCAGACGGCCCTGATTCCGGTTTATCTTAAAACCCTTTACAAAGATCTTCCCAGCTACGGGGGGGGCTCTCTCTTCACTATCCACAACCTCGGCTATCAAGGCATCCAGGAGAAAGAGCTAATGACTCTTGCCGGGCTGGATTGGGAGGAGTTCACCTTTGAACGTCTCGAATTTTTTGACCGTCTCAATCTCCTCAAAGGAGGGCTGGTCTACGCCGACGCCTTAAATACCGTCAGCCGAGCCTACAGCCGCGAGATCCTGCAACCTGAATTCGGCTTCGGACTGGAATCAGTGTTGGCACAGCGCCGGAACAATCTCCACGGCATTTTGAACGGGATCGACTGCCAGGAGTGGAATCCGGCCGATGACCCTTTCATCAGCAACCATTTTCGCATTGGTCGAATGGCAGGAAAAAAGATCTGCAAAAAAAAACTGCTCTCAGCCTTTAACCTCCCACATGAAAACCGACTGCCTCTAGTCGGTATGGTCTCCCGTCTGGTAACCCAGAAAGGCTTTGACCTGATCCTGCCACTCCTGAAAAAAGTTGCTGCATTCGAAACCCAATTTGTCTTTCTCGGAACCGGCGATCCTGAGATAGAGGAAAGTCTGACAATTTTAGCCCGGCAATACCCGTCGCAGATAGCTTTTATACGAGGCTATGACAACCGCCTGGCTCACTTGATCGAGGCTGGAGCCGACATCTTCTTGATGCCCTCACACTACGAGCCCTGCGGCCTCAACCAGATGTACAGCCTGCGTTACGGGACCGTGCCACTGGTTAGAGCGGTAGGTGGTTTAGATGACAGCATCACCTCTTTCAACTTAGAAAACGGCGGCGGTAACGGTTTCAAGTTCAACGACTATACAATCAAAGCTCTAGAACAAACCCTCAAAGAAGCTTTACAACTCTACCAGGAACCTCGACTCTGGCAGAAACTGCGCCAGAACGGTATGCGTTGCGATTTCTCCTGGTCGCAAAGTGCTGCCAAATATGAAGATTTATATGAAAAAATAAAAAGCCAAATTTAAGACAGGCTATAAGAGTTGCAGTTAAGAGATAAAAAGAATGGATTGTCGTCGAAAATATGAGATTTTAAGCAAGATCATTGAAATCAGCAGCGCCACATCACAAATCAATGAACGCCTGACGCAGGCAGCCCATTTTCTTTGCGTAAACGATCTGGCCCCAACAGTCGCTTTCTATCTTCAACAGCGCCGTGGTCGACGCCTGACCCTGCGCATAGCCGCTGATTCGGCCGGCAGCCTGCAACTACCGGCACCGCCGTACAGCCACAGGTTGCCAAGTCCCGACTATCCACTCTGCAAGCCCCTGACCACTCTGTTACCCAACCCTCTTGACCCTGAATTATTGAATCCCGACGACCTTTTCATGAAGCAGCAGCCATACGGCTGGAGTCTGCCGCTGGCTGACGATAGTCAGGCCTATGGAACGATGGTCCTGCTCGGTTCGACACCATTTAATATCGACAACGACACCATCCTCTTTCTTCTGGTTATCTGCCGGCAAATCACCATCGCCCTGCGCAGTTCAATCTTAAAAAACCGGGACCGGCTAAAAGTCAGGCGTTTAAAATTTCTCCATCAGATCGGAGCCCAACTCAACGCCAGAGAAGATGTACAAAGCGTCTTCTCACAACTGTCCGATTCGGCCCTGACTTTATTTTCTAACTCCGCTGCAATTCTCAATATTTTCGAATCGGAACAGTTCTTACCGGAATCGATCGACCAAGGTTTTAGTGACAATGAACAACGTAAGCTGGTTCTGCAAGCTAGCCGCCACCAAGCCTCTCGTGCAAAGTTCATATCCAAACCTCTGGTCATCGACCAAAACAATGCACAACCATCATCAACCATTTATCAAAACTTTTTCAGCCAGTTCTGCGCCCACATCATCCTGCCTCTGATCAGTCAAGGCAGAATGGTCGGAACTCTGGAATTTTTCCTGACGGACAAACCCCGGAGCCGAGATCTTCTGCCCCTGGAAAAAGAGGACCTCGAACTTCTCGAAATCCTTGCCGTCCACCTGGCTGCAACCCTGGAACGAACCCGAACCCAAAACCAACTCTCCGCTGCCAACCAGACATCAATTTTGAGAACCCGGCAATTAACCCTTTCCCACCAGATGAAAAATGCACTCCTGGCGGCCGACACCCCGGATAAGATTATTCGTCTGACCCTCGGTGCCCTGGTCAGCGATGAGGGTTTTACCTGCTCGCCGGCCCTCTACCTTGAGTTTCAGGAAAAAGATAATTCCTGGCACGGTCTCTTCTACGCTAGCGCTCCAGGTCGTGCGCCGAACGAATCTGAGCATCAGAATGAGAGCAACCATCTCGATGCATTGACAAACCGTCTCCTTGAGGCCAGCGCCCAGGTTCCAAAGCAACTCCAACAAGAATTCAAAGCGCTAAAGCTAGTGACTTTTGATACGGCTCCCAACCGTTGTCGACAAGCTGTGAACGGCAAAAAACCAGCCATGATCCCGGCTGAATTTGTCACCGTACTACATACAAAGCTCAGGTCTCTGCTGCCCGGCAAAAAAGTCGTCGTCATTCCCATCTTGAGTCACGAACATCCCAAGGGCCTGATACTTGCCAACGCTGATCGTATCAGCCAGGAAGACCTCAGCTATATCACTCTTTTTACCGACGCGGCCACTTTGGCCCTTGACAACACTGAACTCTACCAACGCCTGCAAAGTTCACTGGCCAGCTTAAACAGCGCTCAACTCCGCCTTTCACAGAGTGAAAAATTGATGGCTTTGGGAGAGATGGCCACCAGCATTGCCCATGAAATAAAAAACCCGTTAGTCTCAATTGCCGGATTTGCCCGCCGACTGCACAAAAAAATCCCCGACCAGAGCCGGGAAAAAACCTACAGTCAGATAATAACCAAAGAGATCGAACGTCTTGAGGAGATCGTCAACAACGTTCTCTCATTTTCTCGACCCCAAAGTAACAAATTTGAGCCCCAGGATCTTAACCAGCTGGTTGCTGAAACTGCGGCCCTGTTTGCCCGCGAATTAAAAAAATTAGAGATCGACCTGGAGATCCAGTTGACACCAGATATGGCTGCGGTTGAATGTGACGGTAACCAGATGAAACAGGTGCTGATCAACCTGTTTAACAACAGTATTCAGGCCATCTCCAGCAAATCAACCGGCAATGACCATCACATCTCAGTTCGTACGTCCTACTACTGTGATCTTAAGAAACAAAAAGAAAAAGCCCTGATCGAGATTGAAGATAACGGTAAAGGCATTCAGGAACAGTTTATTCACGACATTTTCAACCCCTTCTTCACCACCAAACACGATGGCACCGGTCTGGGGTTACCGATCTGTCATCGTATCATCTTAAACCATCAAGGAGACATCCGTATTCATAACCGGGAGGGTAAAGGAGTTATGGTTTCCGTCTCTTTACCTTTCAATCATAAAGCGCTGGCAGGACCGACAGCTTTAAACATTTTGACTTAAGAGGGAATGACATGGACAGACAACAATATACAATCCTGATAGTCGACGACGAAGAGAATATCCGCTTGCTCTACAGAGAGGAACTTGAAGAGGAGGGCTACGGCATAGAGGCTGCCGCCAGTGGAGAAGAGGCCTTGCAGATGGTTCCCGAGATAAAGCCGGATCTGGTCGTCATGGATATAAAGATGCCCGGCATTTCGGGGGTCGACACCCTTATCAAAATAAAGGAAATCGACAAGAACATCCCGGTCATCCTCTGCTCCGCCTATGGCGATTACAAACAGGATTTCTCAACCTGGGCCTCGGACGCCTACGTCGTCAAAGCTGCCAGCTTGGACGAATTGAAAAAGGCGATACGTGAAGTCCTTGAAAAACGTTACCCGGAGAAATAGCCAGAGAATAGATTTGACAGCCAACCGCATATTTAGTAGTAAACATAAACTGTCTAGACTTAATCAAGGGGGATTAGCTCAGTTGGGAGAGCGCAGCGTTCGCAACGCTGAGGCCGAGGGTTCGAATCCCTTATCCTCCACCAATCATAACGCAAGTGTTTGAAATCATTTAAACATCTGTTATCATTAAACCTTCTCACTTAAAAGAGTGTCACAAGTGAGGGGGTTTTTTTGTGTCTGAAAAGGTTCAGCATCTCTACAAAAAGCCATGTGGCCACTATTATTTTAGACGCCGGATACCATCAGACTTGGCTCATTGTTTCCAACCTAACACCGTTCAGATAAGAAAATCACTCAGGACTAAAAAAGTTCTGGTGGGCACGCTTTGCCTGAACCCCAAAAAAAATCAAGACACGGGGTCGGAATCAGGTTGGGCGATGCTTCATGCCCTTGACTAAATGCGATTGGTCGACTAATGATTCTAAACGATGCCAAAAGGCAATCTCGAACTTATATTTCTAAAACGATTTTGAAAAGGATGCCGATGCTCGGACTTCAGGAAATATTGATTGTTATCGCCATTATCCTGGCCATTCTTTTTGTTCCGAGAATAATGAACAAACCCCCTGCACGCCCGGCCTGGAACGGCGTCAGGGTTTCCGCAAAAATGCGAATTGCCCTGGTTCTCTCGCTTATTTATCCGGCACTGGCGGCGGCTTATTTTCAACCCTGGCATACGGATCCGGTTCTGTTTTATTATGCCGGTGCCGGACCGGTTATCACCGGATGGCTGTTTTTCTGGGTTTTGTCCGGATTTAAAAAACACTAATCAGAATTATAGGGTAATGGCTTGAGCTTGACTTTGCAGATCAATCCAATTTTTTCAGGTCAGCTTCGCTTAGTTATGAGCCAATATGTAATACCAAGTGAGAGTACCACGGCAGCCGTACCATACACATAAGCTGGCGCGATTCTATCAAAGTCAAAGATAATTACTTTTCGGGCTATGGCCATCAATGCAGTGGCAACAACCAACCGCACAGGAATAGCATCGGTACTCAGATACATGGTTATATTTATAAATATCTCGATTGCGATAAGTACAGCTAGAAATGCACCAAACGTCGCAAGAATATCGCTTATACTAAGCAACAAAAACGGTGGCTCTGTCATGCGCTGATAAAGTACATAGATTACATCTCCAATACCCCACACAATTACTATAACCATCAAAACAGCGAGGATTTTTACTGCAGCACGGATTATTCTGTGAAGAAAACGAATAGTTGGGTCTTCATGTTCCAGCTGTAATTCATGACCAGGTTCGTGAAGGTGCCCGATGTCTTTTTTTTCAGTCATATTTTTTCTTTGTATTGAGGTCGTTAAGACTAATCCGCCAGATCTCTAACTATTCAATGGCGGCCTTAAATTTTCTGTTCGACCATCAGGATTGATCGTAAAAACAAAGCAGCCAGCCCACTTTCCTAAAAGCAAACCGACTATTTTTACAGATATCTGATTTCCATCTCAGCCCTTTTTCGACTTGGAATTTATGAGGTCGTTCATTTTTTTAGTTATATACAAATTAAAATGCTCCAAGTCAAATAGATAAGGTGCAACATTCATCAGGATTGTTTTGGTGAAAAGCTCGACCTCCATTTTATCCGTGATCGAGAAAAAACCTGCCCGGGCGGCCTTGAATTAAGAAGAGCTGCTACATGGCTGACTAAATTGCAGCTATAGGAGAAAATCATTGCCTTTCATTGATAGGTTCTTCCAGATCAGTGCCCGACAGAGTACGGTTGGCCGGGAGGTGATCGCCGGGCTGACCACTTTTGTCACTCTGGCCTATATTGTCATTGTCAATCCAGCAATTTTAAGTGCTGCCGGGATTCCCAAAGGACCTTCAACCACGGCAACAATCTTAAGCGCAGTTTTCGGCACCCTGGTTATGGGACTCTACGCCCGACGCCCCTTTGCCGTCGCCCCTTACATGGGAGAGAATGCTTTCATCGCGTTTACAGTTGTCAAAGTCATGGGACACTCCTGGCAGACGGCCTTAGGAGCTGTTTTTATAGGCGGCGTCCTCTTTGTCACTCTAACCCTCTCCGGCATTCGAGGCTGGCTGGCCAGAGCTATTCCAAGCTCTTTAAAGTATGCCTTCGGTGCCGGTATCGGCCTCTTTCTGACCTTGATCGGACTGGTCGACACCGGCATTGTAACCCTCGGAGTTCCCGGTGCCCCGGTAAAAACCGGAATCCTCACCCAACCCTCCGTAGGTTTGGCCATCGTCGGATTTCTAGCTATCGCCCTGATGCTTAATAAAAAAATTCCTGGTGGTATACTGCTCGGCATTCTTGGGACTGCGGCAGCGGGCTGGATTATAGGAATCTCACCCGCCCCCAAAGAGATCTTCAGCCCTCCAGCACCGCTGACTGAAATCTGGTTCAAAATTGATCTTAAAGGAGCCCTGACCTGGGGATTTTTCTCGGTCATCCTGACTGTCTTCATCATGGATTTCGTCGACACCATGGCCGCTTTGATCGGCCTGGGAGCCCGCGCCGACCTGCTTGATGAAAATGGTAACCTGCCGGACATCGATAAACCCCTGCTCGCAGATGCCCTGGCCACCGTTATTGGTGCCCTTCTGGGAACCACAACCACCGGCACATTTATCGAGTCTGCCGCCGGCATCGAAGCCGGGGGCAGAACCGGCTTAACTGCTGTAGTCACAGCAGCAGCTCTTCTCTTATGCCTCTTTTTCGCTCCCGTACTAACCGCAATCCCGGCCTATGCTTACGGTCCCGCCTTAATCATCGTCGGCGGCATGATGCTGAGCCTGATCGCCAAAATTGACTTCAGTGATTACAGCGAATGGATTCCCGCATTCATCACAATCTCCTTAATGTCGTTTACCTACAATCTCGGCATTGGCATCACAGCCGGCTTTATCATCTATCCAATCATGAAAATCGGATCCGGCCACACCCGCCAGATACAACCCGCCATGTGGTTACTGGCGGGTGTGTCTCTACTCTTCTATATCTTCTACCCATATCATTGACTTTCAGTAAGCACTATAGAGGGTCAAGCCGCCGGGAGCTCAACAGTTACGATAAGACCTGAAGGCACAAGATTGCGGGCTCGGACTTTGCCCTGACAGGCTTCAATACAGGTTTTGACAATCGCCAGGCCGAGACCGCTGCCGCCGGATTTGCGATTGCGGTCGGGCTCAAGGCGATAGAATGGCTCAAAGATACGTTCGAGTTCCGCTTCCGGAACCCCGGGGCCGAAATCCCGAACCTCAAAAATTACCTTAGACTCACGCCGAGCGGCGCTGACCTCAATCACGCTATCAGGATCACCATAACGCAACCCATTGCGCAGCAGATTAACCAAAGCCCTGAGCAGCAATTCGGCATTAGCCTTAACCATCAGACCGGGTTCGAGATCCAATTTAAAACGATCCCTGGCCCATTTTTCCCGAACCAGAATGCGGTCGACAATCTCGGCCAGCGAAACCTCGGCAAGAGTCACCGCTTCGGGACGCAGTTCGGCCCGGGAAAAAGCCAGGACCTCATCGACCAACTCAGCAATCTTTTCAGCCTCCTCCTCGACATCGGCAAAGCCTTCACTCTGCTCTTCATCAATACTCTTTTCCAATACCGCAAGCCCCATACGCAAACGAGCCAGAGGTGAACAGAGCTCATGGGCGACATCACTTAAAAAACGTTTCTGACCTGCAATAAAACCATCAAGACGTTGAGCCATATGGTTAATCGAACGCCCCAGACAACCAATTTCATCAATCCGCTTTTCATTAAGTTGAACTTCAAGACGACCTTGAGCAATCTCTTCGGTCACCCGATTCATCTCCTGTAACGGCCGAGTAATATGGCGCACCATTGGCCACCACCAGAGCAGTGAGAAGAGCACAATTACAAGAGCTGCAACGATCCACGGGAGGGGGTTCGGATAGAGGGCCGAAGCGAAGAGAGAGTCGGTTGCGGCCAGAAGAATTGCCGGCACAAAACCACTACCATCGGGGTTGAGAATCGGCACCGGCACCCCCAACCAGTACCGAGTGGGATTAAGGCTACGCACCCGAAAAATCCGTCGGCCGGGAAGCCGAGACTGCCCCGCCAAAGAGAGATCAGACGGAATTGGTGCCAAACCCTGACGCCCCTCTCGACCCTCGCGCCAACGACCGCGTTCAAAGTGCGGTCCCCTACCTTTGCGCGTCCTGGCTCTCATCTCTTTCAACACTTCCGGCGGCAAAACCTCAATAGTGCCCGCCAGTTTATGGCCAACCGGGGTGAACAGTGAGAACTCCACGGCAAAAGCCTGACCATAACGGGAAAGCAACTCACTCCACTGTGACCGAGGTAGCCGAGTCAGCTCATGCCGAATAAGATGACGCAATGAAGCCGTCTCCTTTTCCGCATGCAAGCGTAAAAATGAGTCTGGCGACACATAAAACTGAATCTGGAAAAAGAGGGTCAGAATCAGACCCAAAAAAATAAGGTTGAGAAAAAACCAGCTCAAAAGCTTGACAAAAATTGATCGTCTGAAAAACAAAACTGACCTCTTATCCTTGTGCCATTCAGGCTGAAAAGTGACTATTTTAAAAACATATACCCGGCACTCCTCACGGTTTTGATATAGTGAGGTTTTTTGGGATTATCGTCAAGTTTTCGGCGCAAAGATGAGATATGGACATCTATGGAGCGATCAAAAACCGTATAATCACGCCCGGAGACCAGATCAAGCAGGCGATCACGAGAGATGATGCGACCACAATTTTCAACCATCGCCAGCAACAGATCAAACTCAATCGCTGTCAAAGCTACAGCCTCACCCCTCTGGCTGACACAACGTGCAGCAATATCGATTACCAGGTCCCTGATAATAATTTTCTCGCTGGAAGCAGCTTTTGTAGTTGCCTCTGCAGAGTCATTTTTAACTATTTTACTGCGCCTGATGACGGCCCTTAAGCGAGCTAACAACTCCCGCGAGGAGAAAGTTTTCGGCAGATAGTCATCAGCTCCCATCTCCAGCCCGACAATGCGGTCAGTTTCATCTCCCCGAGACGTAAACATCAGAACCGGAACCTTTGAATGCTGCCGCAATTGGCGTAAAACTTCAAAACCGTCGATCTCCGGAAGCATGACATCAAGGAGTATAGCATCATACGAACCTTGTAAGGCAAACTCAAGGCCGGTTTGTCCAGAATGAGCTACTTCAACCGCAAACCCCATCGGCTCAAGGTAACCCATAATCAGACGGCAAAGCTTTTCATCGTCATCAATAAGAAGAATTTTCATAACTCTATAATATCTGATTTTACAACAAAGGGAAGATTTTTTACAAACTCTTTACAAAAAAGCTTTGATTAAACATAAAAATTTTACAATAGCAGACTACATTCCAGAATATCAAAATTGATTGCAAAGTTTTTCAACCATAAATCAAAATTGATTGCAAAGTTTTTCAACCATAAATCAAAAAAGGAGAATTACAATGGATCTTATCAAGAACTCAACCACCCGCAAATCCCTCACTCTGTCCGTCGCTTTAATAATTGCTTTGCTTCTGGCTTTGCCTGCTACCGGCTTCAGCTGGGGCCCGGGAAAAGGCCAATGTTCACCTGAGCGTTTCGAACAAAGGGCGGAGGAGGTTAAAGAGAACCTCAACCTCGATGAAACCCAGACTAAACTCTGGGATGATATGAAAGCTAAGATGGTTGAGTTGCGAGAACTCAGCCTGAACCAGGGCGACAACCTGAACAGCACCACTCGGCGCCGCACTATGGCCCGCAACCATCTGCTTATGCGCGCTGAACTAGCGGCTGACACCCCCGATTTTAAAGGTGTTGGGGAGAAGCTGAAAGCTGAATACAAAGGTAATTTAGCAGAAAAATTTAATCAGGCAACCGATGCCCGGGTCGCCTTCTTTAGCAGCCTGAACCAGGAGCAACGTGATGCCATGATAAAAAAAGGACATCGTGGTCAGCGGGGCGGAGGTATGGGCAAAAAGGGTAAACGCGGCGGCATGTAGAAAACAAAAAAAGGCCACGAAATCAGTTTCAAAACTGAGTTTCGTGGCCTTGCTGTCACAAACAGCACCCAAACTGATTCTATAAAGTCAGGTCATCAAGAGAGCCTTGAAAAATCTCTTTTTCAGATTGTCCAATAATCTCGGCAATCCCCTTTTCGGCTAAATCAAGCATGAGTGACATTTTCTGACGGCTGAAAGGGTGCTCTTCCGCCGTACCCTGAATCTCGACAAGCTCATATTTATCGGTCATGATAATATTCATATCGACATCGGCAGTAGAGTCTTCCGGATAGTTCAAGTCAAGCAGTGCCTCACCTTTAACAATCCCGACACTGACCGCCGCCAGGCGACTGCGCAACGGTTTCCACTCCTCACCCATCTCAGGCTTGAGTTTCAACAAAGCCAATCCAAGTGCAACAAAAGCTCCACTGACGGAAGCGGTGCGGGTTCCGCCATCGGCCTGAATAACATCACAATCAAGAATAATTGTGCGCTCTCCCAAAACGTCAAGGTTGGTCACCGCACGCAAACTACGGCCGATAAGCCGCTGAATTTCGAGAGTCCGGCCACCCTGGCGCCCACGATTAATCTCGCGACCGGAACGCTCATGAGTACTGGCCGGCAACATCGCATATTCGGCAGTGAGCCAGCCACCCCCTGAATCGCGACGGAATTTAGGCACACCGTCCTCAACACTGGCCGAACATAAAACCTTGGTCTGACCACATGAAATCAGCACTGAACCGGCCGGATGATCAAGAAAACCGGGAATCATCTCAATTTTGCGCAACTGATCTGGATCTCGTCCATCATCTCTCATATCTTTGCCTCTTTTCCACTTTTATAAATAGCGATAGTCGGAATAACCAACATCGTGATTACGACAATAGTTAATCCCCTGCTCCAAAAGCTGGAGCATATGATCTTTATCTTCAGGCAATTTACCATCGAGCGGAACAATATTTGAAGCATGGTCATTTAAGAAACGGGAGTTCACCTCTAGTCCGGCCACAATATCGCGCTCCTCTTCAATGCTGACTAATGGCGTCACCAGAGTAAAGCGGCCCTCGGCAATCCATTTGGCAATATCTGACTTTGGAATCGGGGTCAAAGTCCTTACTCTGATAAAATGGGGATCAATTGCATTCAAAACCCGGATTGTTCCCTGACGATGGTCGATGGTCTGCTCCATGCCGCCAATGCCGAGAAGAACATAGATCGAACAATCAAAACCGGCTTCTTTTGATTTAAGCCCGCCTGTGATTATTTCATCTGCCGTAGCCCCTTTTCGGATCTTTTTCAAAACCGCATCAGATCCACTTTCAAGGCCGATATGAAGTCGGGTTAAACCGGCCTCACGGATGGCTTTAAGGTCATCGAGTGATTTTTTCATCACGGTTTTGGCCCGAGCATAAGAAGTCACCCGTTTAAGGCCGGGAAAAACACTGTAAAGGTGCTTGAGGATCTCAACCAGTGCATCCGCCGACAAAAGCAAACTATTAGAATCACCAAGAAACACATGATTAGCGTGAGTTCCGTAAACCGCCGGCATAAGATCGATATCGGCCTTAATCTCAGCCATGGTTTTGCGGGCGAATGGATATTTTCGATACATCGAACAGAAAGCACATTTATTCCAGGGACAGCCATGGGTTACCCGAAGCAGCATACTCTGCGCTTCAGACGGGGGCCGGTAAGGAGGAAAATCAAAAGTGTGAGGGGATGAAACCATAAAACATACTCCTAATGTTAAGATCAATTGAAGACAAAGATATTAGATATTAATTCAAGACAGGCTTTATTTCTTAAAAATGAGCTGAATATCACAATTTCAACGTGACGTCACCTTTTCAATTAAAACTTGAATAGTCACCGAAGTATTTCTTCTTTTGATTGCTAGTGCATTTTAAGAATAATTGACATTTATACCTATTACAGCTATAGCCTTGGCAACAAAATTTTAAATGCTCGATAATACATCCAATTTATTCCAACATGCATAAACCGGGACAACTATTCTATTTAATGGGTGCATCAGGTGCCGGCAAGGACAGCCTGATTCAGTATGCCCGACAACATTTTACCCCGCGAGAATCTATCAAAATTGCCAAACGTTACATTACGCGTCCAATAAGCAGTAAAAACGATGAAAATCATCACGCCATCAATCTAGTAGAATTTAAACAACTCCTGGAAAATGGCTTTTTTGCTATGCACTGGAGTCGGCATGGGCTCCAGTACGGAGTAAGCAAAGAGATTGACGTTTGGTTAGAAAAGGGGAAATTGGTAATCATTAACGGGTCGCGTCAATACTACCATAGGGCGCTAGAGGATTATCCAGGACTACATGCTCTCCTGATCCGAGCAGACCAGGATATATTGCACAAACGTCTGCTTAAGCGCCGAAGAGAGCTACCGGAAGAGATCGAAGAGAGGATGCAATGGGCTGCAGCTTCAAACGAAATTGAAGAGCCTAATAAACTTTTTTCCATAATTGAAAATAATGCCGCATTAGAAACCGCTGGTGAAAAGTTTCTGGATTTACTGCAAGCAGCCAAGTCTACTCAGCTTTAGTACGGTCTGCAGAGATTATTTGCAAGCCATCGCGTCAATGAAGCATAAGTTAATTTCAACTTCATGGTTGCCCATATACCTTGCTGTAGGTTTGGGTTATTTTAACGCAATGCGATCGCCTTCACTCTTCCGTAACATAGATGGCGCCCGGTTCTATCATCGCCCCGCGGGGCAGGTATTCAAGGCAATGAGCCATCCACCCGGTTTCGATAGCCAGACAGAACGGGATCGGAAAAGCGGCCACCGGCAGCCCTATCGGGGCATAGACCAATCCGGTAATACTGTCGACGTTTGCGTAGAGCCCTTTAGCTCCGAGCCGGGCTTCAACTTCCTGGCGGACAGTGGCATAAATCTCCCAGCGTTCCTGCATACCGCACTTTTCCAACATAGCTTTGGCGTAGGGTTCAAGAACGCTAACACGCGGATCAGGACATTTATAGACGCGATGGCCGTAGCCGGGAAACCGGTATTTCCCGGCCAGCTTCTTTTCGACCCAGGCCCGGGCCTGCTCGACGGAGGCCAGGCCAACAAGATCTTCATACGCAGTCTGGTTGGCGCCACCGTGTCGAATGCCGGACAAAGCCCCCATACCGGCCAACACGGCCGAACCAAGATCAGCTCCGGTACTGATTACGATTAACGCGGCGAAAGCGGCAGCGTGCAACCCGTGTTCGGCCTGGACAATCAGGCTGACATCAAAAGCCTTGACCTCTTCAGGTGACGCTTCCCGCCCCAGCGCCTGCCAGAGAAAATTGGCGGCATAACCCAGATCGTCACGCGGAAGAAGCGGTTTTTCCCCATGCAGATGCCTGATGGCAGCGGCAGCAAGACAAGCCGACCAACTTAAGATACGTCCCGGTCGGCGCCACTGAGCCTCAAGATCATGCCGTTCGGCTTCCGGTATATGACAGGCGGCTATGGTAATCATGGTCCGGTACTGCGCCAGGGGATGCGCGTTCGCCGGAATATAATTCAGCACATCGTAAGCTTCCTGAGGCGGATGGCGCCATTCCTGCAACTCGTTTGCCCACTCTAGTGACTGAGAGGGAGTCGGAAGCTCCCCGTGCAGAATCAACCAGGCAACATCTTCAAAGGTCAGGTTGTCGGCCAAATCCTCGAGCGGATAACCACGGTAGAGAAGCTTGCTGTTAATTCCGTCGATAAACCCGATCCGGGTGTCATTGACGACCAGGTTTTCCAGCCCTTTTTTATAAGTCTGAATCCGGTAGTCGGATGAGTAAAGTCTCATTTTGCCCCCTCCCCGTCGAAACGACGTTCAGGGTTGCCGACATAACGATCCAAAGGTCGATACAAACGCGGATTTTCCAGGGCTTCACGCACCCTGGCCATCAATCCGGCCATCCGGCCGACCATGTACAAACAAGGCAGCAATGGCCCATCGGCCCCGAGAAGATGAAATAACAGGGCGGCATAGAAGTTAATATTGACATGCACCCCACGAGGGGCAAGATGGCGCAAAGCTTCATCTTCAACCGCCCGGGCAATATCGAAAAGCTCGGCAACCCCTTTGCGCCTGGCCTGCACGGCAACTTCTTTACGCAAAAAAACCACTCTGGGATCGGGCATGCGATAAAGGCGATGCCCAAACCCGGCTATCTTCCCCCCATTAGCGATGGTGGAGGCAACCCAGAGACGGGCATCTTCCGGAGATGCCAGGGCCAGTATCTGTTTCAAAACATTCTCGCCCGCCCCGCCGAGTTTGTGGCCCTGCAGGGCGGACAAACCGGCAACAACGTTGTAATAGGGGTCCGCCAGGGTACTCGCCACAACCATTGAGGTAAAAGTTGGGGCGTCCAGACCGTGATCTGCAAACAGGGTCCACAACAAATCCAGTGCGTAGACATCTTTCGGATCCGGTTCACGATCCTGTATGGCCCGCAGCAGTTCGAAGGCAAGATCGTTCTCCGGACGAAAGTCCATCACGGACAACCCGGCCCGATGCCGGGCAATTTGCGCGACCAATGCGGCGACCTGAGCAATAATCCGCAACTCCCGCCAATGCCGTTCTCCCGAAAGTTCGTCTTCCTTTGTCATCTCATGGCAACCAAGAGCCGAAACGCCGGTTCGCAGAATACGGGTCGGATGGGTACCCGGATCAAGAGATCGGACCAGACTTATAACATCCTCCGGCAATTTTCGGCTGCTGCGCAACTGATTAAGAAACAATTCATAAGCCGACCGATCGTCCTTAGCCTGCCGGCCGGTTATCAACAGGTGGGCAATCTCTTCAAAAGGGTGCATGCCGGCAAGTCGTTCAATAGGTACGCCCCGATACTCCAGAGTTCCGCTTGAAGGATCCAGCCAGCTGACACGGGTAGCCGTGGCGATGACCCCGGATAACCCGGAACCAACCTCACTGGTGACAGGCCAGTCGAGTCTATCCACGGCCCAGGCAAAATTCGAACTAAGTGTACGGTAGGCATTCATAATAAAACCTGTAATTGTTTAAAAACGGTCTTCGTTTCTCTCGAGTCTCTCACTTTTTGCAGGTCGACCACGTACCGAGTAACCAATTTTATTACCGGAAATTTCCTCAATATTTTTTTTGAATTGATCACTGCCCAAAGGCGTTCCGGAATTAAGACTCTGCCGAATAAGTTCTAGTTCATCAACATTTGAAAATTCATCAAACATCGCATTATAAGCCGCACCTCGAGCTTTAGGCGTTTTACCCAGAACGAGATACTCTTCATGGTGTCGCAAAATTGCACTGCTTTCGCCCAAGGCATTGCCAACATAACTTGACCATCGATATTCAGCTGGATGCTCAACCATGCCCGCTCGAACCGGATTCATCTCAATATAACGCATCGCCAGCAACAGATAGCGACACGACTCAACAATATTACCTTTATGACGACCTTCCCATAACCCGCCACAACGTTGATATTTCTGATTTATATAACGAACATAATCTCGCCCGATACTTTGAAACATTCGACCGATTGAACCATCACTCTGCGGGGTCAGTAACAAGTGTACATGGTTAGTCATCAATACATAAGCATGAATATCGCAACCATGTTTATCAGCAGACATCTTCAAACACCGCAGATACTCATGATAATCGAAATCCTCAAAAAAAACCGGAAGCCTATTATGTCCCCGCTGAAAAACATGAGCCGGAATTCCAGGTTGATAAAATCTTGGCTTACGAGGCATTTCCATACCGCGAAACAAGTTCCAACGGATGTCTTGTTTTCAAACCCTTAAAACGCTTGAATCCCTTATCCGTTGTCACCCAGATACAATCCCACTCTAAAGCTAAAGCCGCGTGATATGCATCGGGTATATCATTACCTTTAGCATTAATCTCTTTCATACAGTCCGAAAAAATAGCCCAATGATGATCACCCGGAGCCAGTTGCATACTTGTATCCGCACTACGAATCTGGTCGCAAAACTGGATGGCCTGCACTAATGCTGATGGGATCTCAAATATTTTCGGATGTGTGACAACCCTTAAAAAACCGCTCAACACCAACTCTGAATAAGCAAACTTCACATCACCATTTATAACCGATTCCAACCAGTTCCTATAAGACAAATGATCCTTAACATCTTCACGGTGCGCATAAATCAGCACATTCACATCCATTAAAATCATCTACTTATCCATAATCTCTGAAAGAGAATGACTGTCATCCAGATCGACGCCGGGCTTAACTCCAGCCCCACCAGCAGTGACTAAACTGATCTGCGGCGATTTCTCTGTGCGACTTGCAAAAATAGTCCGTAAGGCATCTTCAACAACCTTTCCCAACGATTTTTTTTGAATCGCTGCTTCGCGTTTTGCCAGCATTAAAATATGCTCATCAATATTAATTGTAGTCCGCATAGTCTTACCTCCACTTACCATTGCAACACAGCATAACAAACAAACATCAAGATGTCAAATATTTATAGGGTCTGACCCCTTTTTTTGTAAATCAGGTTTACTCGGAAGCCAGACTATTTGCGGTGTTGATTCCACAGAACTGGCTAATGATTGTCGCATTCCTATTGCCAGTATGACCGTTCGTGGAAAGAAAGTCCGGATTTATAGTGATCTTGATTGCGACTGCGGATCACGTCGAAACAAAAGAGATAAATCCGTTTTTGTTGTCGGTTATCGCCTGCACACACTTACCGTTATTGATGCCAAGAGCAAGCAGAGCTTCCCGCTTGTTTCCCTTGTGGCCTCAGCAAATCATCATGACAGTCATTTCCTGCCGTTTCTAATTAAATTGGCGCAGGCCATAGGGCTTGATATAAAACTGGTTACTGCTGACGAGGCATACCATGACAAAGATGGTTCTCTTTTTAGAGAAACAAGGGTGACCGTTACAACTCCGCCTTCAAAGATAGTTAATCCCCCTGAGAATGTCACAGTTAAAACTGGAGAAGTTTTCTGCCACAACGAATGTACTAT
>JANTGZ010000043.1 GCA_024762675.1 Thermodesulfobacteriota bacterium
TTCGGCATTGGATGAATGGCTTAAGGGTGACCAGAGCAAAAAAGGTAGCCATCATTTACGGATCAAGACAATTCCGTATATTGCTGATATCGTACGCCGCTTCCATGATCATAGATTCCGCCACAACAGTCTCTACCCTAAACATATCATGCTTAAGGTACGTCAAAATGGTGACTTGGCGGCAATCGATGTCAGCCTCATTGATCTCGAGAAATCAAGACGAGTATTCTCACCGATGGGAGCTCGAATCCGTGACCTGGACACCCTTATGCGACGCTGTCCAGAGTGGACAAGCTATGAAAAAGACCTCTTCCTCAACCACTACCTGAAAGCCGGTTTGGAGCAGCTGCCCTCATTGCAACTGGCCGAAGAGCTCTGGAAATTTCCACTCGTCAAATGGGTTAAACGACGAATTGCCGCCAAAAAGAAAAAAAGGGGGTTTTAAAAATCCAGGATTTTTGCAGCTACCACATTTCCCAGCGCCCAAATAACATCAAGCTGAAACATCTCTCCAAGGTTTTTGTCGAAAAGATATTGAGCTCGAGCAGGAAATTCCTCATCCTCTTCCCATAGAGCGATGATCCAATCGAGCCCTGGAAAGATCTTAAAAGAGAGAGCAAACTCACCAAAGTCTACCCGTCTTCCACCCCATTTGGAACCTGACTGCAAAAACATACGGCCATCTTTTCCGTAACTTTGTGCCACCCGGACCGAAGCCATAACATGAGGTCCCCGAAAAAAAGTAGTCCCACCGGAGAGGTGATGCTCATTGATCAAACCCATAGGCTTAAGCAAGCAACGCCTGTCTGAAAGGTAGTTGAGCAGGGCTAGTACCACCAGCCCATCCTGATAGGAGGGTTGTGCTCCTTTACCATTATCAAAATAGATCCCAAAAGTTTCCGGCTCAAGTCTGAGACGACGATTGAACCAGGGGAGTTCCAGTCCCCTGCCTAGAACTTCAATATGAGGGAAAACCTCTCCTTCATTTTCCACCACTAAGCTCTCAACCTTTCGCCACCAGTCGGAATTAAGCTGATCGAAGCGGGAATATTGAGAATTTTCTTCAGGATCAACCGGCAATACGTCATCCTTTTTCGATTTCAACTCTGGGTTCACAGTAGAGCCTCAATATTTTGCGGCTTACCCACTCTTTCAATAAGCACATTAACCACCTCACCTTTACTCTTTTTTAAGAGCATGAGTGAAAGATCAAGAGGATCATCAATTTCTTCCCCGTCACAACTGATTATCAGATCTCCAACCTTAAGACCGTATTTTTCCGCAACACTGCCGGCTTCAACCATAGCAATCTCAACTCCTTTGTCTGCACCTTTCAGCCCGACCCCCAGTTTGACCTGTTGATCCTTAAGGTTGCGATAGGGGACACACCAGAGATAATCACCAAGATAGAGGGGCAGATCCGGGAAGTCGACATCCATGGTTTGGCGCTCATTCTCAACCAATGCTGTCGGGGTATGCGTTAAAAGAACACAATAGGGTAATTTCTTTCGTTGAAAGACCCGGCGCGGCAGCCCGTACCCATGGGTTACATGAAAGCCGCCGGCTATAACCACCAGCAATCTCCCATCACCGGACGGGCTTTCAAGATAGGCAGCTATATTGTCCGCCATAGTCTCTTCCCAAAGCTGGTGAACCCTAAGGAACAAATTAATGTCACCATGCCCTTCGATATGCCCGGCAAACATCGCCCGTAAAGCCTTCTCCTGGTAGACATCCTCAAGCAATTTGGGTGGGTCCTTTAACCTGTTCTTATCGGCGGATGATTTCATCTCCCGCATAAAACCCATTTTTTCATGACGACTGACATTCAAGGCCCGCACCGGAATCCGGCTCGACTTTAAAAAGGCAAAGATCTCCTGGTAGTAGACATATGCCGCCATACTCCAGTCACCGGCGAAAAGGCGGATAAAATCATCCTCGGAAAGTTCTCCGGCCAACCAGCTATCAACCTTCTCCTGATTAACATGGGCCAACATCTCAAACCCGACCGCCAGACGCTCCGGAAAACGTTGATAGAGGTTTTTGATAACCTCCAGCTCTACCTGGTGATCATATATATTATCATGTCCTTCACCGACATAGACAATCCTCTCATTAGCCAAAAGTGAGAAGAGTTCGGTCTGGGTCAACGACGTCCCGGTCGGCAGATGAACTATCTCATCACGCAGCATAGTATCGGGATTAACATAGGGTGAACCACCAACCATGTTTCCGCTTTGTCGGGCTCCACAGGCAGCCAGAAAAAAGATCGCCAGGAACAGAAAAGAAGATAAAGGAAAAAATTTCAAACTCTCAAGCCTCCTTGAATTAAAATAAGATCACCAGCAGATACGAGTCGGCCCGAACCCGAGCGGCAAGATAACTACCAATTTACTTATCGATATTTATACTTAAAGGTTGCAATTACAACTAATTTACTGTTAGAGAGCGAGCCGCTTCCCACTCTCCAACCATAATATAAAAATTGATGAGTTCATTGCGTATAGAAAAAAATCCGCCACTCTATTACGGTTGGATTATCGTAGCCACCTCTTTTGTCACCTTAGGGGTGGCTTTCGGGGTCTGGTACTCATTCTCAGTCTTCTATATTGCAATTATCAACGACTTCGCCTGGACCCGAGCGGCCACGGCTGGAATTTTCTCCCTCTTTACAATTTCACACTATCTCTGTGCTTTTTTGACCGGCTGGCTGATTGATCATTTCGGTCCCCGCCTGGTAATCCCGGCTGGAGCTTTGTGGCTGGCCGTATCTCTGAGCCTGCTCGCAAAAGTACAAAATATTTTCGGTTTTTATCTGATATACGGAGTTCTTGCGGCCATCGGTGTCAGCCTCATCGGCTTCGTCCCCCATGCGACTTTTCTGCCGCGCTGGTTTGTTCAGCGTCGAGGACTGGCCTTGGGCCTGGCTATGGCCGGGGTCGGGGTCGGCATGCTGACAGTACCGCCAACCATGCAGCACCTCATCAGTAACCATAACTGGCGCTACGCTTACCAAGTACTGGCTATCATAGTACTTTTCATTATTCCGATCAATCTCTTTTTCCAGCGTCGTGATCCGCAGCAAATCGGTCTGCAACCCGATGGTGTCAAGGTAAGACTATCAAACAACTCGGATTCTTTCAAAACCAAACAACCGGAAAGTGCTATAATCATCGACCAAAACTGGGCGGGCACTGAGTGGACCAGCAGTAAAGCCTTGAAAACCAAACGTTTCTGGTATTTGGCGGCGGGCTTTTTCCTCGGTCCATTTGCCATTCAAGGAGTTCTTTTGCATGCCGTTGCCGGCCTCGTTGATGGTGGCATGACAACCCGAATGGCTGCCTTAACCTTCGGGTTTTTAGGCATCTGCGGCTCAGTCGGCAAGATAACCCTGGGCTTTTTCGGCGACCGCTGGAACCGGGAAACCGCGAATACCATTGGCATGGCAGCAGCCACTCTTGGTGTCCTGGCCTTGGCCGGAATGCAGCTATTGCCTAAATTGCTGCCCTATCTTTTTGCCGCCGGTTTCGGTTTTGGTTATGGTGCTGCCGCACCACTCTTTCCCTCAATTGCGGCGGATATTTTTCAAGGCCGCCATTTTGGCCGAATTTTTGGCCTTCTCTCGTTAAATTTAGGTTTTGGCGGAGCGGCCGGGGCTTGGTTTTCCGGCCTCATCTTCGACTATACGAATTCTTATTTTACAGCTTTCATTTTCGACATTATTGCCCTCTGGCTTTCATGCCTCTGTTTCTGGCTGGCTGCTCCTCGCCAGGTTCGCCTCAGCCGCAGCCAAAACAGTCGCTAAGTGAAATCAGTATTGCCGTACAATACGTTTAGAGCCACAGCTCATCTTGATCATTAAGCAAATACACGGTTGACAATTTCAACTATAGTCGTTACTAAATCGACTCTCAAGAAAATCGGCAACTTATATTTGCAGGATTTATGAAAAAACGTTTCACAAAAAGCATCAGCCACGACCTTTGCTTGAGGATGGTAGGTCTCGGCACGATTATGGGAATCATCTTTCCATTCTTCACCTACCTCCTCCTGGACCTGCCGGCCGACAAAGTTTTCAGCCCCCTCTTTTTCTCTCTCTGTATGGCGGCAGGCTTTGCTGTTGGTCTCTGCAACTACTACCTATTCAATACAGTAGTTGATCTTTATCTTCGACGTATCCAGTCAAAACTTGCTACTTTCCACCAAAATCTGGAAAATCTCTTCTGGAAAAATGACAATGATTTAAACCCATTAAAGCATTGCCTTAAAGTTGATTCCGCAGATACAATCGGTGAAATCACAGAAGAGTATAATATTTTCATGGCAACTTTTTACAAGCTTATTAAAGCTGAACGGAAAACTGCCAATTTCCTCGAACGTCTCCAGAAAAAAGTCAAGATGGGGGCAATGGCTGAAACTATCGTTGAAGTTTTCAAAGAGTACTTTGGAGCTGATGGCGGTTGCCTTTACAGCATGGAAAACGGTCGCCTGCGACAAGTCAATAACGACTCTCTGGAGGTCGACAACGACGCCATCGACAACAACTTCTGCCACGACCTCCTCAATAAGGGAGAAATAGTTGTCTTTGAAGATTTCGACAATCTCCAGGTGCGCTTTAACATCGGCATGGGCTCCTTAAAACCAAATGCCATAGCCTACCTCCCCTTAACCTACCAGTCTCAACCGGTCGGACTTTGTATTCTCTGCACCAACAAAGAGTTCAAGGCTGATTTTTTATCCCTAGAGAGCCGTAACCTGATTAACCAGGCAGCCCCTTTTATCTACAACGGCCTGCTTATGAAAAAACTGGAAGTCCTGGCCGCAGTCGATGAACTTACAGGCCTCTTCAACCGCCGCTATGGCATGAAACGCCTAAATGAAGAGTATGAAAGAGCTAAGCGGCATAAGCTGCCGCTGGCTGTCGCAATGCTCGATATCGACCATTTCAAGAAACTCAATGATACTTTTGGGCATCAGGTCGGTGATGAAGTACTTAAAGATTTTTCCGTAATTATTGGGGAAGAGATAAGGGTTTCCGAGTTTGCCTTACGCTACGGGGGTGAGGAATTTATGATTGTTATCCCTGGTGCTTCAGCCGAAAATTGCCATCTGGTCATCGAACGTCTACGTCGTAAAGCTGAAAATCTGCAAATAAATTTTCCCCAACAGCAGTTGGGTTTCACCTTCAGCGCCGGCATTGCCGTCTACCCGGCCGAGAGCATCACTAACCAGACACAACTTATCAATGCCGCCGATACGGCACTCTACCAAGCTAAAAATCTAGGTCGAAATCAGATAGTAATCCATTCATCAACTAATTTACCGGAAACCCTGAAGCCACTAAGCGTTACAGGATAAAATAATCAAGGGTTAACAATCATTGTTCAGGTTCATAACCAATTTCATAAACGCTCTCCGCAGCACTCTGGTAGTTGTCCCCAACACCTGTTTCTGGGCGGTTACAACTTGCCTTTTAACTTTCACACCATGGTCACAGCGCGGCATCGAATTCTGCGGTAACTGGTGGGGCTGGATAAACTTGAAACTGAATGGTGTCAAGGTTATCTATCAAGGCTTGGAAAACATCGACCCCCAAAAGACCTATATGGTTATCAGCAACCATAAAAGCTTTCTCGACATCTACGCAATCTTCAGTTGCCGGGCCCTGCATTGTCTCTTTGTCGCCAAACGGGAACTGATAAAAATTCCATTCTTCGGACTTGCCCTGCAACGCAGCGGATCGATAATTATTGACCGGAGTAACCGGGAACAGGCGATTTCACGCCTTCAAGCTCAAGGCAAGATTTTAAGAGAACGGAAGACATCAATCGTTCTCTTTGCCGAAGGAACGCGAATTCCGGCCTCTGTCAGTTTAGGGAAATTTAAAAAGGGGGGATTCATGCTGGCTTCACAGCTGGATCTGGCGATCCTGCCCTTAACGATTACCAACAGTGGAAACCTCCAGCCCAAGGGAAAGATAGCTATCAAACCAGGTACCATCACCTTGACTTTCAGCCCGGCCATTCCATCGCCAACCTACCATGAGGGGGTCGACCTTAAAGAGATCATGGAACTAACGAGAAAGGCGATCACTTCACATCTCTAATGGCCTCGTAAAAAACCTATGCACAGCGCACCCCAAGAGTACTTCCTCGCTGACGCTCACAGCGCACCCCAAGAGTACTTCCTCGCTGACGCTCACAGCGTTGCATGGCCTTAAGCTGGATCTTACGATTTACGCAAGATTTCTGAAACCTCTCCTAAAAAACCATCGACCCTCATCTCACCAAGCAGTTCTGGAACCTCTTTCACGATCTTACCGTCGGCCGCCAGGAGCATTCTTCTCCGCCAGCTCTGCTGGGCCTGAAACTTGGTCTGCCAGAAAGGGTGAGTACTACAGACTTCGGGAGGCAACATTTTATTAAGAATAAAACCATTTACTCCAACACCAAATTCAGTCAAGGAACCGGCAATATCAAGGGCCTGTTCAACCGGAAGACGTTCTGGGTTGGCAACCACCCAGGCAGTTGTCTCGGTTTGGAGAAGTTCGATGATTTGCGCGGTTAAATTCTTCCACTTATTGATAAGTGCCAGCGGATCAACTTGGTTAAAAACGCTTTTCACCTTAAGATAAACCTTCTGGGCCTGAGTCAGGTGGGAGTAAAAAAGTTGCTGAATAAATAGTAAATTCAGAGTAGTTATAGTCGGTGCCGTATCCCAGACAATCATCCGGTAAGTGCCGGATTGAGCCATCGTCAGGAGATAGTCGAGCATAAACTCTTCATCAATCCCCGGAGCTCCTTCAATGTAATCGATAATTTCACGTCCGACGGGCAAAAAAGAGGACAAGACCGTGTAAATTTCGTCGGCAAATTTCTCTCGCCACAAACCAAGAACCAGTTGACGAGTCAACTCAACAGCATCAAGATTGGCGGCAACCGTCGTCACTCTCTGATCGAGCGGTTGAGAAAAAATCTCCGAAAGAGAACCGGAAGGGTCGGTAGAGATCAACAGGGTTTTGCCGGATTGAGCATATTGCAAAGCCGTCGCAACCGACATTGTCGTCTTTCCAACCCCGCCTTTCCCGGTAAACATCTCAATTTTTGTCATTATTCACACCTTTAAACACAAAAAAAAGGTCTCGGAGAGAACCGAAACCTTTTGCAAATCAAACAATTGGAACAGTAGTAAAAAAATCATTCCGACATTAACAGAGCAAAGGTCTCTTTAAAATAGGAATAACCTGTCCACATCGTATAGAGAAACGCAATCCAGAGGAAGAAGATACCCACCGCATGGGCATCAGCACCCAAAAAAGGGTAATGAATAATCAGAGCGACAACTGCCACAATCTGAAAAATTGTCTTGTATTTTGCCATAGCACTGGCGGCGATAACTTTACCCTTCTCGGCGGCAATCGAGCGCAGGCCGGTTACTGCTGTCTCACGACAAAGAATCAGGCATATCAACCAGGCTGGAGCACGTTGCAAATACACGAGCATCACCATCGTCGACAATAACAAAATCTTATCGGCCACAGGATCGAGTAGTTTACCAAGATTTGATTCAAAATTATATTTTCTGGCCATATAACCATCCAGGCCATCAGTGATCGCCGCCAGAACGACAAGAATCGCTGTCAACAGATTTAACCAGCGGGTGTCAAAATAGAGAAGGAGAATAATTAAGGGAACAATAAAGATGCGACTGCAGGTCAAAAGGTTCGGCAGGTTGGACGGTTCCCTCAAAACTGATCCAATCCTGGTCACAGAAGAAGAGAAGGTTTTAGTAATCAAATCCAGTAAGCTATTATTCTGAGCCATTTCCGTTGATCCGTTCTTTAAGATCCTTACCCACTTTAAAGAATGGCAACCGTTTCTCTCTTACTTGAATTGATTCGCCTGTTTTAGGATTACGGCCGGTATAGGCTTTATAATTTTCAATATGAAAACTACCAAACCCCCTTAACTCAATACGGTCTTCATCAAGCAGGGCTTTTTTCATATTATCGATGACCAGATTGACAATAGTTTCGGAAACCTTAAGGTTTAATTCGGAACGGTTTGCCAACTCCTCGATCAACTCTGATTTATTCATTACAAAACCCTACTCGATAGTTCCGGTAGCAATCCGGAACTTTTTAATTAATTTTGAGAAAGACAAGCACAAGTCACTTAGTTTTTTCAAACTTCTTAACCACTCTATTTCATTAGCAATATCTAATTGGCAATGTCAAGCAAAAATTATAAACAAAGAAACAGACTTAAATAAACTAACAACCGGCGACCGACTCTTACTAATTTTATAACTTCACTTTGCACGGCCCTCGCGCTTCCTGAAATAAATTTTCACTGGAACCCCGTAAAAACCGAAGCGCTCGATTATTTTATTTTCCAGATACCTTTCATAAGTCGGTTTAATCCCCTTGGTCTTATTAACAAATATAACAAAAGTTGGAGGTGCGCTACGAACCTGAGTGATAAAATAGAACTTCAGCGGGCGCCGGTTTATCAAGGGATGCTGATGGGCGGTCACAGCCTCACTCAACCAGCGATTGAGCTCCCCAGTCCCAACCCGATGACTGTGAATCTTGTATAGAGCTTTAAGCTCCGGGAAAAATCTTTTCAATCCCCGACCGCTCTTGACAGACATCTCCAAAATCACCGGTCGCCGAATGCCAAGCAAACGGTAAACAAGGTCTTCTTTTATTTCATTCAACCGTTTTTTACCGGCAGCCAGAAGATCTATTTTATTAAAAATATAGATAACGGCCTTGCCTTTTTCATGGGCCAGGCCGGATATCTGCAGGTCTTGATCGGTAACTCCAGTGACTGCATCAACCATAAGTACCACGATCTGGGCAAAATCTATGGCTCGGATAGTTGCAACATTGCTAAGATTCTCAACCTCTTCGTGAACCCGAGCCCGGCGCCTGAGACCGGCAGTATCAAGAAAAAGGTAATTCTGCTGATTATTTACCAGAGAGATCTGAACCGCATCTATCGTAGTTCCCGGTCGCTCGCTGGTCGTCAGACGCTCACTCCCGAGAAGATAATTGAGCAAAGAGGACTTCCCGACATTGGGTTTACCAACTACCGAAACCCTGACCGCATCCTCTTCACTTTCCCTTTCGGCTTCCTTATCAAACGAAGGTAAAAGTTCGGCCAAAGCCTCTTTTAAAGTGGCAATGCCCTCACCATGTTCGGCCGAAACTTGATATATCTGATCCATCCCCAGAGCGTAAAAATCGACACTCTCCTGTTGAACACGGGGCGACTCACACTTATTAACAACCCATAAAATCGGCTTCCCGCAGCGGCGCAGATAACGGGCAAGTTCAGCATCTTCAGCACTAACACCACTCTGTCCATCCAGCAAAAAGAGGATTATATCAGCCTCATCTACTGCCGCTCGTGTCTGGCGCCCGACATCTTTTTGCAATTCATCCTCAACACCAAAAACCAACCCCCCGGTATCGACCAACAGGCACTCTTTACCTTCAACCTTAAACTCGGCAAAAATACGATCTCGAGTAACTCCGGGGGTATCGGCAACAATCGCCCGCCGTTGCTTTAAAAGGCGATTAAACAGAGTTGATTTCCCAACATTAGGCCGTCCGACGATCACCACGCATCTTTTCATCTACAATTTCCATTTCCAGATATTCAATAAAAACACTAATTCAAGCAAGGCCAGCTCATTAATATGATTTTTATATTTTTGCAAGTTTTACAAGCATCTCAGCCAATATGGAAGGCCCCAAATTAGAGAGTTTTTACTTGCCAATCGACCATCATTCATGTATATAAATCTGTCTCTATTTTAGCCGCCCACCCCTTCGGGTGGTTTTTTTGTAAGCACCATAAACTCTAACTTAAACAATGGATTAAACAGTTTTATGTCAGCAATGAAGAAAAATCAGGATATGAAACCTTTCTATAAAAACCTTGCGCTCTGGCTTGTGATCTGTCTCATCATGATCATGGTTTTCAATGTCTTCAACAACCCCGGCGTCGCAAAACATGAAATCAGTTTCAGTGAATTCATTGAACTGGTTGAATCCGGCCAGATCAGCGAGGTCACAATCCAAGGCCAGAATATCTCCGGAACCTATGGCTCTACGACATTCAAAACCTATACTCCGGACGATCCCTCCCTCGTAAAAACGCTGCGCGACAAAGGCATTCGCATTACCGCCCAACCTGAGGATCAATCTCCTTTATGGCAATCGATCTTGATCTCCTGGTTCCCGATGCTTCTCTTAATTGGTGTATGGGTCTTTTTCATGCGCCAAATGCAGGGCGGCGGCGGCAAAGCGATGTCATTTGGCAAAAGCCGCGCCAAGCTTCTCAATGAAGACCAGAAAAAGGTCACTTTCAAGGATGTTGCCGGCATCGAGGAGGCCAAGGTTGAGCTCGAAGAGATTATCAATTTTCTCAAAGAGCCCAAAAAATTCACCCGCCTGGGAGGTAAAATCCCCAAAGGAGTCTTGCTGGTTGGTTCTCCGGGAACCGGCAAAACCCTGCTTGCCAAAGCGATTGCCGGTGAAGCCGAAGTCCCTTTCTTCAGTATCAGTGGTTCAGATTTCGTTGAAATGTTCGTCGGCGTCGGGGCCTCCCGCGTCCGCGACCTCTTCATCCAGGGCAAAAAAAATGCTCCCTGCCTGATCTTCATAGATGAGATCGACGCCGTTGGTCGTCAACGGGGTGCCGGTTTAGGGGGCGGGCACGATGAAAGGGAGCAGACCTTAAACCAGCTTCTGGTCGAGATGGATGGTTTCGAGTCCAACGACGGAGTAATCCTGCTGGCCGCCACTAACCGACCCGATGTCCTCGACCCGGCCCTGCTCAGACCCGGCCGTTTTGACCGTCAAGTAATTGTCCCCAACCCCGATGTCAAGGGACGGGAAGGAATCCTCAAAGTCCACGCCCGTAAAGTTCCGCTCGCTAAAGATGTCGACCTCATGGTCGTCTCCCGTGGAACTCCCGGCTTCAGCGGCGCTGATCTTGCCAACCTGATTAATGAAGCCAGTCTCCTGGCCGCCAGAACCGATAAAAATGAAGTTGAGATGGTCGACCTTGAGGAGGCCAAAGATAAAGTTATGATGGGGGCTGAGAGACGCAGTCTGGTAATCAGTCAAGAAGAAAAAATCAACACCGCATTTCACGAGGCCGGCCATGCCTTGGTTGCTCGGCTTCTGCCGGGAACCGACCCTATCCACAAAGTGACCATTATTCCGCGAGGCCGGGCTCTGGGCTTGACGCAACAGCTACCGATAGATGAACGCCATACCTACAACAAGGAGTATCTGATCAACAATATCCTTGTTCTTATGGGAGGTCGGGTCGCTGAAGAGATCGCTCTAAATCACATCACCACCGGTGCCGGCAATGATATTGAACGAGCCACTGAAATGGCCCGCAAGATGGTTTGTGAATGGGGTATGGGACGCATGGGACCAGTCAGTTTCGGCAAAAAAGAGGAACATATATTTCTCGGCCGAGAGATGGGCCAGAATCGTGATTTCAGCGAAAAAACAGCTGTCGAAATCGATGAAGAGATCAAAGAGATTGTCCACGACGCTTATACTAAAGCCCACCAGCTTGTAAGCGAAAATCGCAAGGCCCTTGAGGACCTCTCCCAAGCTCTGCTCGAAAAAGAGAGTCTCAACGGTAGTGAGGTTGACAAGCTTATCGGCATAACGACTGAAGATGTGCCGGCAGGCGATACTCCGGAAAGCATCCCCCAAGAAGAGTTAATCTAAGATTATTTGCAGAGTTAAGTGTCCAAAGATATTTACGACGAGACCGAAAGTAACCAGGCCCGCTTTCTCGGTGAACAGTGGCGGATTATAAAAAAAATCACGGCCGAAAAAGCCATGAAACCCGACATCCTGATTATTGAACGGGAACAGCAGTTTTTAGCAGCCAAGGATTTTCGCAGCAAAGGATGGGTAACCCGCAATCTTTGGGGTCCACTCAACCTCATGTATGAAAAATTCATTCTAAGCAAACTTGATGGGATCGCCCAAATTCCCAGAATCATCGGCCTGGAAGACTATAACTGCCTGCTCATCAGTCGCATTAACGGTGATGAGATCAAAAAAAGCCGCCATCTTCTCTCGGAAAATTTTTTTGATCAGCTTTTGAAGATAGCCGACGACCTGCACTCCAGAGGAGTGCTTCATCTTGACCTCGGCCACAAAAGCAACATTATGGTAGATCATCACGGCAACCCGGCAATCATCGACTTCAATTGCTCTCTCTATCTGCCGCCAAACACTATTTTCCGCCCCTTGATTCGCCTGTTGTCCATGGTTGATCAATATTCAATTCTCCGTTTAAAAATTAAGTTTCGGCCCCAGGATTCAAACCCATCAGAAAAGAGAAGAGTAGAAAGATTTTTACGCTTAAGAAAGTTATGGATCTTCGACCGTCTTATAAGCAAGCTTACCAATTCAATACAAAAAGCGAACAGACCGCAGTAGTAAAGATATTATAAAGGAACCATCAACATGCGCAACTACCATGTCAGGCTTCTAGACATCAAAACTTCCCGTGATGCCGTGGCTTTGATGCAACAGATCGGCACTGACATACACGGTGTCAGCCTGATGAAGAACAAGATGGTTCACTACAACTTTCGGGTAGGTCCCCTCCCGGCAGCAGCTGCCAATATCATCAAACAGGAGATGTTGGCTGTAGGCGGCGAAGCTGCCGTCACTCGCGGGGTCATAAACTGCAGTGCCGACAACAGTGACGCCATCTTAAGTGCATCTCGGAAGCAGTTCCGCAAATTCTGCCAGAAGCTTCGCGCCCAACCCTTCTCTCTGGCCCAAATGGCCGACCGCCTGGAAGCTGCCCTCAGAAATCAGGAAAAAAACAGTGGCCTCCCTTTTTTATGCCGCGGCATCGAGGTCGACCTTAAACAGCAGTCACTGATCATGGGCATCCTCAATGTTACCCCTGACTCATTTTCCGACGGCAACCGGTTTTTCAAGCTTGAAGAGGCCCTGATTCAAGCCCGCCGACTAATCTTGGAAGGGGCCGATATACTTGACATCGGCGGCGAATCGACCAGGCCTGGAGCAGCTCGAGTCGGTGAAGATGAAGAACTTAATCGGGTTATACCGGTAATTAAAGCCTTGCGCAGTGAATTTCCGGATTTACCAATCTCGATTGACACCTATAAAAGCCGAGTTGCAATAGCAGCTCTAAATGCCGGGGCTGACATAATCAACGACATCAGCGCTTTTAACTTCGACCCGAATATGGCTAAGGTCGCAGCCTCGACGGAAGCCTATGCCTGTCTTATGCATATCCAAGGGACCCCGAATGCTATGCAGAAGGATCCGACTTACAGTGATCTTTTTGCTGAAATATGTCACTCTTTCGAAAATAGTATCAACCTTGCAATCAAATCCGGCATCAAAATGGAAAAACTTTTAATCGACCCCGGTATCGGTTTTGGCAAGACCCTTGAACATAATCTTTTGCTTTTAAAGCACCTTAAGGACTTTACTGGATTCGGACTGCCGCTGTTAATCGGCACCTCACGCAAATCATTTATCGGCAAACTCACCGGTGATCCAGTCGACCAGCGCCTTTTCGCCTCACTGGCCACAGTTGCCCAGGCTTTAACCAATGGCGCCAACATTGTCCGCGTCCATGATGTGGCTGCTACCAAACAGGCCCTAACTGTTATTGACGCCATCAACCACGCACAACGCTGATATGGCAAAGTAAAACGTCCATCTGACTTCGTTCCGCGAAACCCTTCGTCTCTGCGGCGTACTTCATGTACGCCTCGTTCCTTAGGCCTCGCGTGCCTCGCATCTGAACATTTTACTTTGCCATCTCGAGTTTGATTTTTAAAACTACAGTAAAACTGATACTTTAATACTAAAAGTACACCATGGCCGAATTTTTCGAGACCTTACTCAACAGTCGTTGGCTTGACTTTATCGATATTATTATCGTAGCCATCCTCATCTACCAAGTCCTACTGATTATTCGCGGAACCCGGGCCTTTCAGATTCTTTTAGGTCTCTTTCTGATCTTTATAATCTACCAGCTCTCATTGCTGCTTGGTTTCTATACCCTACATTGGATTCTCAACGGTTTTTTGAGTTCGAGTATCCTGATTGTCATTGTTTTGTTCCAAAACGAATTCCGCCGAGCTCTAGCCAAGTTCGGCAAAACCTCCTTCACCATCAATCCGGCCGAAGAGCTCAACTCTCTTGACAAGATCATCAAGGCCTGCACAACCATGTCGTTAAAGAGAATCGGGGCCCTGATTGTCTTCACCCGCGAAAACAAGATCCCCAGCATCGTCGAAGGCGGCGTCGAGATTAATGCCAAGGTCAGCGATGCCCTTTTGCTGAGCATCTTTAATCCGGCAGCCCCGATTCACGATGGTGCGGTAATTATAGATGAGGGGAAAATTGTCGCCGCCGGCTGTTTTCTACCTTTGGCCATCGATCCCATGATTGAGAAGATGTACGGTACCAGGCATCGGGCGGCAATGGGTATCTCAGAAGACACCGATGCTGTCGTCGTTGTTGTCTCTGAAGAAACCGGCAAAATTTCACTTTCAATCGGGGGCAAGATAACCAAAGAACAAAGTGCTGAATCTTTAAGTCGAGTTCTGAATAATATATTTTCTCCAAACCGTAACAAATCAGGCTTTTTTGCCTCTTTACAAAAAATTTTCCGGAACCGGTAACCACTATTCATCAGCCATGGCTCAGATACGATCACTATTTTTTGACAACCTGACCCTGAAACTCCTGTCAATCATCCTGGCTGGATTTCTCTGGTTTTTTGTCTCCGGCAAAAGCAAGACCGAACTGGCCTTAAGCGTCCCGGTCGAATTCACTTCAATTCCAGCCGACATGACCATCGTCACCAAGGTCCCCACCAGCATTCACATCCGGGTCAAAGGGACCAAGACCCTACTCCGACCTCTGACCTCTAAACCTCCGTCATTGAGTATCAATCTGGCTAAGGCGGTGACCGGCAAGAATCTTATTCGTCTCGCACAGGAGACCTTTAACGATCTCCCTTTAGGGGTTGATGTTGTACATCTTGATCCCGACTCGTTAACAATCTATCTCGATCGTTTCGTAAAGGCCGCTCTACCGATTAAGCTGAAAACAAAAGGTGTACTCCCAAAAGGATTTCAGATCAGAGAGATAAAAATTAACCCTCAGGTAGCTGAGTTCAGGGCCTCCGAAGAGTATCTTAAGGAGCATGATATTGTCTTCTCTGAACCACTGGATATAAGTCAGCTACGTGAAAGCACTAAGGCAGAGATCACTCTACTGACTCCACCCAACGAGCTTAAGCTAATCAAACCGGAAAGGAAAATTTGGGCAAATATCAAGATCGGAGAGAGTCTGGCACAAAGGGTTATTAAAGGAATCAGGATAGACTTTAAAAACCGCAACAAAGAGCTTGGCCGAATCGGTATCAGCAACTACTTTGTCGACCTTGTCGTTGAATGCCCGCTCTTAATGCAAATCGATGATATCCGTAAACAGGCACGTGTTGACATCGACCTGGCCCCCTTAATGAAGAGTAATGAGACTGGCTACTACACTTTCCCAATCAAGGTGAGCCTGCCCGAGAAAGTGACATTGTTATCGATGGACCCAACAGAGGTCGAAATCGTCTTCAAGAAAACCGAACCTTAATTAAAAGTTGTCGGCAGAATTTTACCTACACAATAACAAATTGCACATTACAGCAGGAATCCACCATGCAGAAACTCTTTGGCACCGATGGCGTGCGGGGTACAGCCAACGTTGACCCTATAACAGCTGAAACCGCTCTCCAAATCGGTCGGGCCACAGCCCATATTTGCAAGAATAAAGATCACCGGCACAAGATAGTCATTGGCAAGGACACCAGAATCTCCGGCTACATGCTGGAGAGTGCGCTGGTTTCAGGAATCTGCTCAATGGGGGTTGACGTGCTCCTCATCGGCCCTATGCCGACCCCGGGAATTGCCTTCATTACCCGAAGTATGCGGGCCGATGCCGGGATGGTTATCTCGGCATCACACAACCCTTTTCAGGACAATGGCATCAAAATCTTTTCGCGTGACGGCTTCAAACTTCCAGACCATGAAGAGTCCCGCATTGAAGATTTGATCTTCAATCAAACAATTGATCAGTTACGCCCGACCGCTGACGATATTGGCAAAGCCTTCCGCATTGATGACGCCAACGGCCGCTATATCGTCTTTCTCAAAAACACATTCCCCGACCATCTCACCCTGGAGGGTATGAAACTGGTTATCGATTGCGGTAATGGAGCTGCCTACAAGATAGCTCCGGCGGTCTTCAGCGAGCTTGGAGCCGAGGTCATTACAATTGGAATCGACCCTGACGGCAAAAATATAAATTCCGGTTGCGGCTCCCTATACCCTGAAAAACTGCAGCAAAAGGTCATCGAGGAACAGGCCCATATCGGCATCGCCTTTGATGGAGACGCTGACCGGGCCATCTTTGTTGATGCTGCCGGAAAGGTGGTTGATGGCGATCAGATTATGGCTATCTGCGCCCTCTATATGCACCGCCGTGAAGGTCTCAGAAAAAATACCGTCGTCGCCACAGTGATGAGTAATATGGGGCTGGAAAAAGCATTGGGCAACTCTGGGATCAACCTGATTCGCTCCCAGGTTGGCGATCGCTATGTGGTGGAGGAGATGCGCGCCGGAGGATTTAACTTTGGCGGTGAACAATCAGGCCATTTAGTTTTCATGGATCACAACACCACCGGTGACGGGATTCTTTCGGCTCTGCAGGTCTTGTCCGTTATCGTTGCTGAAGAGAGATCTTTAGCTGACCTCGCTTCGGTCATGGAGATCTTTCCACAGATCCTGATAAACGTCCCGGTCGCCAGGAAAACTCCGGTCACCGAAGTCCCGGCTCTAAGCCGCCAAATTGCCGAAGTGGAAGATGGTCTACAAAACCGCGGACGCCTGCTCGTCCGCTACTCAGGCACGGAGAAAAAGCTGCGTATCATGCTTGAAGGGGAGAATTACGACGAAATTAAAAATTATGCAGAAGAGTTGGCCGACTCAGTCCGCAAGCTTCTGGGCTAAGACTTTTTTTCTAATGCCCGCAGAATCCAGCCCCAGGTCATGACGTAACTGGTCCGGGGTACCGTGCGGAACAAAGCGGTCGGGCAATCCGGTGGTCACAACCCGGCCCGACCAGAGGTTTCTGGCCGCCATAAACTCTAAAACCCCACCCCCAAAACCACCGGCAACGACATTCTCTTCAAACGTAAAAACCCATTTAAACTCTTCAAGACAAGCTTGCAGAAGCTCTTCATCAAAGGGCTTCACATAACGACAATTGACCACCTGACACTCAACCCCATCTTCAGAGGCCAGTTGCTCGGCCGCAGCCAGTGCCGGCGCAACGCAGGATCCGACGGCCAAGAGAACCGCATCATGACCTGGGCGTATGACCTCCCAGCTACCTCTGGGCAGTTCTCTGAACTCTTTCTCCATGACCACTCCGAGACCATTGCCTCGCGGATAGCGAATCGCTGTCGGCCCTTCAATCTTTAAGCTTGTAAAGAGCATTTGCTGCAGTTCATTCTCGTCTTTGGGCGCCATAATCGTCAGGTTGGGAATCATCCGGAGATAGGAGAGATCAAAAGTACCATGATGGGTGGGACCGTCCTCACCAACAACTCCGGCCCGATCAAGACAGAGGGTAACCGGTAGATTCTGGAGGGCGACATCGTGTAGTACCTGATCAAAAGCCCTTTGCATAAAGGTAGAGTAGATAGCAACAAAAGGCCTCAAGCCACGGCTTGCCATTCCGGCAGCCATGGTAACTCCGTGCTGTTCAGCAATTCCAACATCATAAACCCGATCGGGGAATTTTTCGGCCATCACCTCAACTCCGGTACCCGCCGGCATCGCTGCCGTAATCCCGATTATCCGTTCATCTTGAGTGGCGAGAGCTGTCAATGTACGACCAAAAACAGAAGTATAGCTGGGTGGAGATGTTTTCGCTGAAGCTTTTTTGGATGACTCTGACTTTTGACCACCGGCGACCTCAAAGGGACCTACTCCATGGAAACGTGTTGGATCAATCTCGGCCGGGCCGTAGCCTTTACCTTTTTTGGTAACTATATGCAGCAAAATCGGGCCCTCGAGATGGTTTATGTTCTCAAAGGTTTCGATCAGGGTAGCAAGGTCGTGCCCGGGCATCGGGCCGACATACTGAAAACCAAGGTCTTCAAAAATAGTCCCGACCGGGATGACAAAGCCTTTAAAAGACTCTTCCGCCCGCTTCACCATCTTGAAAACACTCTCACCAACCTTAGGAATATTGGTAAGAACCGATTTCACATCGTGGCGCAAACGGTTAACCGTAGAACCGGTAAGAATCCGGTTGAGGTAGGCTGACATCGCACCCACGTTTGGTGAGATAGACATTTCGTTGTCATTTAATACAACAATCAGATCACGATCTAAGGAACCTGCGTGATTCAAAGCCTCAAAAGCGAGACCGGCCGTCATCGAACCATCCCCGATAATGGCAACAGTGCGTTGTCGCCTTTTCAGGTGCTCGGCCGCCAAAGCCATCCCGACAGCGGCCGAAATAGAAGTACTGCTGTGACCAACATTAAAAGTGTCATACTCGCTCTCTTCTCTCTTTGGGAAACCACTCATGCCGCCGGCCTGGCGCAGGGTTGCAAAGCGCTCAGCCCGGCCAGTAAGAATTTTATGTGCATAAGCTTGGTGACCAACATCCCAGACCAGAAGATCACGAGGTGTCGAAAAAACATAGTGCAAAGCAATCGTCAGTTCAACAACCCCCAAAGATGAGGCCAGATGGCCACCGTTACGGGCCACGATTTCAATGATTAGATTACGGATTTCAGCCGCCAGATGCGGCAAATCTTCAACCTTGAGTGCCCTGAGGTCAACCGGATCTTTAATATTTTCCAGTAATTTCATAATCTCAAAATAAATGTAGAGGTTAAATTATCAGAGAAGGTCTTCCAGAGTGTAGTTGTCGCTATCAACTATTTTTTTCAAACGGTGCAGAGCCGATTTTTCAAGCTGACGAATCCTCTCTCTGGTAAGTTTCAATTGCCCACCGATCTCTTCCAAAGTCTGACCCTCTTCCTCAGAGAGGCCAAATCTCTTAGTTATTACCTGACGCTCCTTAGGACTCAGTTCATCAAGCCAGCAGAGGACAATTTTCAAACGCAGGTCATGATCTAAAATATCTAAAGGGCTAACGTTACCATCATCCGCCAGTTGCTCAAGTGAAAGAGTACCTAAACCATTTTTTTCAAAACTACCATCACCATTCAGACTGCTGCCGGCAGTCAAGCTGACAAGATTATTGAGTCGAGCCAACGAGGGCGTAAATGAGTTAAATTTATGATCTATATAGTCGGCAACTTCTTCAAAATTGGGTTCACGGCCATATTCACGAATGTATTTCTGCCGACCCTTAATATAGGTATTAAATTCATCAACGACATGAACCGGCAAACGAATAATCTTGCTCTGGCTGATCAAAGCCCGGCTCATATATTGACGGATCCACCAGACTGCATAAGTCGAGAAGCGGCAATTAAATTCAGGATTAAAACGTTCAACAGCTCTAATCAACCCCAGGTTACCCTCCTCAATCAAATCCTCGGTCGGCAGACCCCGGTTTTGATAATGTTTAACCAAGTGAACCACCAACCTCAAGTTGGCCTCAATCATCTTTTTTCGGGCTTCTTCGTCACCATC
>JANTGZ010000044.1 GCA_024762675.1 Thermodesulfobacteriota bacterium
AAGGATGAAGGATGAAGGATGAAGGATGAAGGATGAAGGATGAAGGATGAAGGGTGAAGGCAGGGTATAAATTGAAATTAATTCATCCTTCTGCCTTCCCCCCTCATCCTTTTAATTAGTCTCTACCGCCGCCGACGATGCGTAACATCATCAAAAAAAGATTGATAAAATCAAGGTAGAGGGTCAAGGCACCCATGATGGCACCTTTGCCGTTTGCACCTTCGGTGTGAGCCAGGTGTTTCAGTTTCTGGGTATCGTAGACAGTTAAACCGACAAAGACCAGAACCCCGATATAGCTGATCATCATGCTCATCTGTGAGCTTTGAACAAACATGTTAATGACAGAGGCAATGATAATTCCTACCAGCCCCATAAACAGGAAGCTGCCCATCGAGGTCAGGTCACGCTTGGTCAGCATGCCATAGGCGCTACAGACGATGAAGGTGCCGGAGCAGATAAAGAAGGTTGAGGTGATGGTTGAGCGAGCGTAGAGCATGAAGATTGTCGACAGCGTAGCCCCGTTAAGAACTGCATAGAGGATATACATGGCCACAGCCGTACTCCTCTGGAGTTTGTTTATTCTTGCGGCCAGCGTGAAAACCAGTCCCAACTCACCAAAGATGAGCCCGTAAAAGACCAGTTTATTGCCGAAGATAATTCCCATCATGGTTTCGCTGTTGGCGACAAAATAGGCAACGAACCCGGTCAATGCCAGACCTACTGCCATCCAGTTGTAGACGCTGTATATAAATTCATTGACAGCAGTTGTTTCTCTGTTACTTTGCAGGCTTACACTTTGCATAGGACTTCACTCCAAGATTTTTATTAGCTAGCAGTTGCTTAAATTTTCAATCAATCTATTAACGAAGAAGTTATTTGTCAATCCCTCTTGCTTCTAACCCGTTACATGGTCAAACCGAAACCAGTTGCAGCCCCTCCTTTTTTTCCAGCAGCTTGAGCGCCAGCCTTTTGATATCTTCATCGGTGATGATACCGACCAGATGGCCTTGGTCATCAATTACCGGCAGGCAACCGAATTTATTCTCCAACATGTCGGCAATTGCCTCTTTGAGATCAGTGGCAGCGGTTGTTGTGGCAATTTCGGTGCGCATGACATCCTTGATGGGGATGAGGCGGTCAAGTTCACTCTGTTCAAGAGGGTCTATGTCAGCCAGTTTTGAGATTGAGTGGGCCAAGAGGTCGCGATGGCTTAAGAGTCCGACAAAATGTTCATTATTATCCAGGATCGGGACATGGCGAACATCGGCCGTGCGCATCAGCAAGCGTACAACATTGAGAGTCTGATTGGATTTTAAAGGGAATACATCCCGGGTCATGATGTCGGAGACACGTTTCATGATGACAACTCCAGGCTGTGAACTGAGGTGTTGCGGTTTCGTAGAAGCGGTAGCCTGTCATATTTTTGAGATGATTTCAAGAAAAATTTTTAGTGGATAGATTTACACAAAGTCAAAGAAGTCACTCCAACGCAAAAAAGACGGAGAAAATCCGTCTTTTTTGCGTTGGAGAATGATTTTTTGTTAACCGCTTCTAGGAATCTTACTCCTTGATCAGCATAGTTGCCGGGTCGAGTGAAAGGTCTTGTGAAGAGATTGAACCACTGCCCTTTAAAACATTGAGTTTAATATCACTCTCTTGTGGTTCAAGTTTAATGACGACATCAAGAAGGTCGGAGAAGTCAGCTATTTGAATCGGCATACCATCACTATCAGGTTCTTCGTGTCTGTGGCTGCGGACGGTAAACCAGATGTGTGAGTTGAATTTTTCGGAAAGCTCTTTTAAGGCATGCAGATCGGTCCGTTTCATTTCTTTATTGAAAGGCAATCCGTCAATCAGGATCATCTGGGGAATGAAAATATTCTGGTCTGCGAGTTCGGTCAGGCGTTCATCAAGGCGTGGGACGCTGAAGCCGTCAATGTTGAAGGTCATTATGAAACGCTGAGGTAAAAGTTCATTCCAGAGGTCGTCAATTTTTTCAATCTGATATTGTATGCCAATATTGTTGAAGACCTCTTTATACCAGAGGCTGACCTTTCTGACCGGATCTCCGAGGCTGATATGAAGGGCTTTGTCGCCTTTAAGGAGTGAATTTAAGGAAAGCTGTACCAGCAGGGCGGTTTTGCCGACTCCGGCTCGGGCAACAACTGCACCTAAGCCACCTTCAGGTAAAATGTAACCATTCTCGTCGCTGACGGCCCGCAAGGGGTTGCGCATCATTAAATCTTTTTTTAACATTATAAAATTCCTCTCTCTAAGGTAGATGATCTGGGCATTCTGATTCTGCGAACTCATTAAGCGGCGCCTTTGCCCTCTTCAGCTTTTTTCTTCTGGAGCTCTTCGGTTATACTTTGGGGTACCTGGCGGTAGTTGGCAAATTCCATGGTAAATTGAGCCTTGCCTTGAGTGCTGGAGCGTAAAATAGTCGAGTAGCCAAACATCTCAGCCAGTGGCACCTGGCTCTCAACGACACACATCGGGCCCTCTTCCTGAGCTCCCAGGATAGTGCCTCGGCGTTGATTGATAGTACCCATTACCGTACCCTGAAACTCGGTCGGAGTTTCGATGACCACTTTCATGATCGGTTCATGGATAACCGGTTTGGCTTTTTTGTAGGCCTCCTGAAAAGCGCCGCGAGCAGCCGCTTGGAAGGCCATTTCCGAGGAGTCGACGGTATGGGCCGCACCATCATTAATCTCGACCCTGATGCCGGTGACCGGAAACTCCATCAAGGCACCTTTTTCGAGTCCGGCCTTAAAGCCTTTTTCGCAAGAAGAGATAAACTGGGTCGGAATTGAGCCTCCGGTAATCTTGTTGATAAATTCAAATTCACCTTCACTGAAAGGTTCCATATAACCTGCAACACGGCCAAATTGACCGGAACCACCAGTCTGTTTTTTGTGGGTGTAGTTGAATTCGGCCCGTTTTGTGATGGTTTCTCGGTAGGCGACTCGAGGTTGACCGGTGGTTACTTCGGCATTGTATTCGCGGCGCATCCGTTCGACGTAGACTTCCAGGTGGAGTTCACCCATGCCTTCGATAATGGTTTCGTTGGTCTCGTCATCAACAAAGGTCCTAAATGTTGGATCCTCTTTGGAAAAACGGTTCAAGGCTTTGGACATGTTGATCTGAGCCTTGTTGTCTTTGGGGATGATGGCTAGAGAGATGACCGGATTCGGGACGAACATTGAGGTCATTGAATAGTTGAGTTTGGGGTCGGCAAAGGTATCTCCTGAAGCGCAGTCGATGCCGAACAGAGCTCCGATATAGCCGGCCGGAATCTTTTCGATATCTTCCATCTGGCTGGAGTGCATCCTTACGAGCCGTCCGATCTTGATTTTTCTACCGTTACGGGTATTGATTAAGGTGTCACCTTTGGCAAGGGTTCCCTGGTAGACCCTGATATAGGTAAGCTGACCGTATTGGCCATCTTCAAGTTTAAAGGCTAAGGCAACGGTTGGCTCGCTACTGTCAGTGCCGAGCTCAATCGGTGCTTCTTCATTGTCAAGGTCTAAGGCGGTGTTGCTGACTTCAGAGGGATCTGGCAGGAGGGCGACGGAGGCATCAAGCAAGGGCTGGACACCTTTGTTTTTATAGGCAGAGCCCATGTAGACCGGGGTGACTGCACGCTTAAGAACTCCCTTACGCATGGCGCTCAGGATCATTTCAGCACTGATTTCGCTCTCTTCAAGGAAGGCCTCGGCAAGTTCATCACAATAGTTGGAGGCTTGTTCAATGAGCTCTTCCCGTTTCAACTCAGCTGACTCTAAAAGTTCCGCCGGAATCTCTTCAACTCTTAAAATATCACCATTGTCGCCATCAAAATAGATTGCCTTCATGGTCGTAAGATCGACAACGCCTTCGTGCTCCGCTTCAAGGCCGATCGGAATCTGCATGGCAATCGCATTGTGTCCCAACTTTTCTCTCAGTTGTTCGACAACTCTTTCAGGATTGGCACCACTGCGGTCACATTTATTGACAAAGGCGATACAGGGAACTTTATAACGTTTCATCTGCTGGTCAACAGTAATTGATTGGGACTGAACCCCACCAACTGAACACAGAACCAGAATAGCGCCATCAAGAACTCTTAAAGAGCGTTCTACTTCAATGGTAAAGTCAACATGTCCGGGGGTGTCGATGATGTTGATCTCATGATTGTCCCATTCGCAGAAGGTCGCAGCTGATGCGATCGTGATGCCCCGTTCTTTTTCAAGTTCCATTGAGTCCATCGTGGCACCCACGCCATCTTTGCCTTTGACATCGTGGATTGCGTGAATCCTTTGGGTGTAGAATAGAATTCTTTCGGTCAGCGTGGTTTTGCCCGAGTCGATATGGGCGCTGATGCCGATGTTGCGTATTTTGTTCATTTCAATGCTCATCTTCTTTTCACCTTTTTATTCTTTGTCGGTAGTTGTGTGAGCTGGCACTTTGACCATAGTCATCACACCTGTAATCTGATTCCAATAAAAAAAGAGCGCCTGCAATCTTGCGACGGCAGGCGACCTGATTAACCATAAAATATATGGATTATTCATTGCAATGGTAGTGGCGTGCCGGCCGAAAAAGATCGTTATTGGCCGGGCATTTACCGATCCTCGGATCGGATAAGCACGCGGCCTATACTCCAAAAGAAAATAAATTGCAAGGATAAAGTCAAGATAAAGAGAATATTTTTCCGACTTTCAGTGAAAAATCATTGCAACCCTTACAAAATAGTGGTCGGTTTTCACTGACCACTGACCACTGACCACTACCGCCGTAGGCGGACATCCCCTACTCACGTAAGTAGTGAGAGATTCCTGGTATTTGTTGACGGTTGACAACGAGAAAGAGTTTGTCATCGGGAAAGACCAGGTCATGGCCTCGCGGCATAATGATTTTCCCGGTTTTTTCGTTAAGGATACCGGCAAAAACACAATTGTGTGAAAAGACATTGATCTGTGAAAGATCGACGATGCTGATCCCGTCAGTCGGGCCGTTGGTGGGATATTTTGCCATTATCAGCAGGGTGTCCCCACGAAGTTGGGTGATGATCTGGATGTTAGGGTTTTCAAGCTCCATTATAATCTTATTCCGGAAGAGTTCAATCATGTTGCAGATCGTTGTAACCCCGGCAAAGCGATAGGCTTCGGCGTAATCCGGGTGGCGCATTTTAGCCATGATTTTGGCGACCCCGAGACTATGAGCTAACAGGGAAAAGGCGAGGTTGTCGCTATCTCTGTAGAGGGTGCCAATGGCGACATCGGCTTTTTCGATGCCAGCCTCCTTTAATGTGAGGATGTCGGTGGCGCCACCGTTGATTGTGATGATACCGGTCTCAGCATATAATTGTTCGCACCGAGTTTTATCCTGTTCAATGATGACCACATCATCTTTGCGATTAGCCAGCATCTGTCCGACATGGGCTCCACCGACGCCGCCTCCGGCAATAACTACATACATGATCAGATTCCTTATTATTTGGTTTTCTGTTGCTTTACCTTCTGGCCAGTCGGGCACAGAGGACAAAGATTGGCAGTACTTCTAAGCGACCGGCCAGCATGCCAAAAATATAGCTGATTTTGACACCTCCGGGAAAGGCCGCCAGCTCTTCAGTAGAAAAGAAGAATGGTCCCATGTTGCTGACTGCCGAGAGCATTCCAGAGAGGGCCTCGCTTACATCAAGATCAGTGCAGGCCAGAGTCAGTGAAGTTCCGATCCAGATCAGCCCGATCCAGGCAAAAAGCAAGGCGCAGATGCGTCGGACCTCTCTTGGAGGTATGATTTTTCCTTGAATTACCAGGGGAATAACCGCTTTAGGTGGCAGTGAGAGTTGTTTTATCTCACTGGTCAGAGTTTGCCAAAGAACCCCTATTCGTAAAACTTTAAAACCACCCGCCGTTGATCCGATGCAGCCCCCGACAAACATCAGGAGAAGGAAAACCTGTTTTGCCAGAGCCGGGTAGTAAGGGTCGTTAAGGTTGCGGGTGGCATAACCGGTACTGGTTATAACCGAAATAGTTTGAAAAAGTGTGGTTCGAAAATGGAGATGGAAAGTCGTCCATGAGGACAGCAGTTTGTGGCCGTGGGAGATGTAGATGTCAATCCCGATCAAGAGAAAAGATCCGAGGATTATAAGCCAGAAGAGACGCATCTCAAAATCTTCATATAAAGCCCGCCAGTTGCCGGTACTGATCTTGTAGTGGAGGAGGAAATTAGTGCCTCCCATGATCATGAAAAAGATCATGGTATATTCGATCATGGCACCTAACTTGAAATTGCTAAAATAAGCGATTGAGGCATCGTGTGTCGAAAAGCCGCCGGTTGAAACCAGGGTCAGGGTGTGATTTATGGCATCAAAGAGAGACATCCCCTCCATGTAGAGGAGCAAAAAGGCGATCAGAGTCATGCTGCCATAGATGGTCCATATGATCTTGACCGTGCTGAAAATCCCGGGTACTGGCCGGCTGCTTTGAATTTTATGGCCTTCAGCACTGAAAAGGGTGGCCGCCGCGCTGCCACCGCGGAAACTGATGGCGAGAAAAAAAGTCAGGATTCCGATGCCGCCAATCCATTGCATGAATGAGCGCCAGAATAGCACTGCCGGTGGCATCTCATCTAAACCTGTGAAAATCGATAACCCGGAGGCCGTTATTCCGCTGGTAGCTTCAAAAAAAGTGTCAATAAAGGAGTGATCCAGCAAGATGTATAAAGGAATGGTGCTGGCCACCGAGACCACAACCCAAGCCAGAGCTGTAATGATCATACCGTCTTGGATGTCGGGAACTTTGTCCGGCACGCGCCGCGTCAAGAGCATGCCGACAGCACTTATCAGCATGCCGGGGACTATAAAGGCGGCGATGATACGGGCCGAGATCTCCGGTCCCGGGAAGAAAATATGAACCAGGGCTGGGACCATCATTGCAAAGCCGAAGATAAACAGCAGCGAACCCAAATAGTTTAAAATTGTCAGGCTGGCGGCCAGTTTTTTTATCATAAAATGGAAACTATTTAAATTCTGGGTTACCTAATCTTCAATAACAATGCCTTCCAGTTTTGTTTATACCTGAGGAATGCAACCCTGACAAGAACAATCTAGACTGGGAGATGCCAGCATAATCCTGAGCTCTTTAGCTTGGGAGCTTTTGCACTGCTGCTAGCCGTAGGTTGACATCTACTATCTGTTAGCAACAAGCCTTATTTCCAGGTGACAATTCAAGGCATCAGCATATTTTTTTTAAGAGTCGCAATGGATGGCGAGTGTTTGCCGCTACTTAAAGATGACTCCAGCCTGGTTACAGCCGGTGCTTTCGTACCCATGCGTTCCGCAATCTCAGCCTGACTCATACCGCATTCCCGGCGAGCTTTAAGCAAATCTCGCAACAATGAAAATTCAGGTTCCAAAGCATCATACATACTTTTTACAGAAGCATTTTTCAATGCTGTCGCTTTAAGTTCAGAATGTTTCATCTGCCTTCACCTCGTTCATTCTTGATTTGGCAATCTTCAACTCTTTTTTGGGTGTCTTTTGAGATTTTTTAATAAAAGAGTGGAGCATGATAATTTTTTGCTCAATCTTCGTACAGTAGAAAACCCTTGTAATACCTTCCTGACTTTTGATCCGCAACTCAAAGAGACCATTTCACCATAGTCCAGGCGGCGACGTACGAAATAGGGAATATACGCCCTGAATATTTAAAATTCTGGCTTTCAACGTAGCCTTTCAGCCGCTGTAGTAATTTTCGTGGTATATAAACCACTTCCTGAGCGCGGCCGCTTTTAGGATTTTGGATTATCAGCATGCGATCATTAATGTCGCCAGGAGTAAGTTTGAGGACTTCTCCAATTCTCATGCCTCCCCTCTACATAACTGAGTAACGGTTACGCTTGGTTGTCTGCTTATTGCCGCAGGTAACCTTAATCAGGAAATCAAGAACCTGATCTTGCGAAATATCTTCAAGTTCCTTCCCAGAAAAGGTAGACGAAAATTTTAACAGCACAAATTCATAGGTATTGACGGTATTTTTTTTTGGAGGTTGATTTGTGGTACCGAAGGTGGTTTTCAACTGCTTTAGACACGTCCATAATTTTCTCATTTACAAACATGAGGTTTTCAGATACTAGTTTTTGCCTAGATAATTATACCAGATAATACCGGATAATTGTTGTACCAAGCGTTAAGAGTATTACGATGAAGCTCAAGTGTGCCGTTTGGTTGTAAAGTTAAGGTTGCCACAACATTTTTAAAATGATAAGGCACAAGAAATGTAATTAGTTATTAGCACCAACAACAAGCTTGTATAGTCTTTTTCGGAGAGATTTTCCATGGCAATATCAATTGAAAAAATTGAATCAGATTTACTTAAACTACCCCGGCAAGAGCGAGCATTTTTAGCTGATCGTCTTCTCGGATCCCTTGACGCAGAAGTTTTTAATGATATCGAAGAAGCTTGGATTGAAGAGGCGGAGCGGCGCTATCAGGAATATAAAAGTGGCAAGCGACCAGGAATTGCATCTCAGGTTGTCTTTGCCGAAGCTGATTTAATTCTAAAATGATACCTGTTATTTTTGATCCCGAGGCAAAATCTGAATTCTTGGATGCTGTACGTTATTATGAGGAGTGTCAGCCTGGTCTGGGAGGTAGATTCAAAGAGGCTGTTGAGTCTGCTACAAAAAGTATTTCAACAGCTCCTTTCAGGTATAGGATCTTGCGCAAGCCCTTCAGGCGTTTGCTTTTATTCCAATTTCCATACTCTATCTTTTTTAGCATTGAACCAAACCACATCCATATAATTGCAGTTGCACACTCAAAAAGGAAACCAGGTTATTGGTTAAAGCGCAGTTGAGATTTACGATCAATCTCCCGTTTGCAGCCTGGCTGATAGGTTGAGGTTGGCAAAGGCAACTCAAACAATCGATTATTGTTGTTTGAGTCCTCTTCGCGCGACAGTCAACCTCGAAAACCTGTAACCTATGAGTATAAATTTCGTGCGCAGACCTTACGTGCTCGCGAGAGGTGTGAGAATGCCTTACCAACTCAAAGGAGATTGCTGGTAGTGAGTAGCACCCACCTTTAGTTTTTGTCAATCCTGCCCCAGCGAAAATCAAAAATAGGTATTGACTGTAGTTTTGCTGCCGTTGTATAGCAATACCTCTCCCGCATATGGACTTAAGAAAAAATGAAACAATGCCAATTTGACAGGATCTTCAACTACACCTGGGAGCTTGCTGATAACCTGTTGAGTTATCCAAAGGTTCAAACATGAGTGACTCCGCACGAGGTGAGATTGTTATTTTTCAGGCCCCTGACGGTTGTATTGAACTCAATGTCCGGCTAGAGCAGGAAACCATATGGCTTAGTCTAAATCAGCTTGCTGTTCTGTTGGATCGCGATAAGTCAGTAATCTCTCGTCATCTACGTAACATTTACAAGGATGGTGAACTTGCGCGTGAAGCAACTGTTGCAAAGTATGCAACAGTTCAAAATGAGGGCGGTCGGGATATTAGGCGACAGATTGAATATTTTAATCTCGACGCCGTTATTTCCGTCGGTTACAGGGTCAACTCAAAACGCGGTACCCAGTTTCGTATCTGGGCCACCCGGATACTCAAGGACCACCTTCTTAAAGGTTACACCGTCAATCAGGCTCGACTCAGCGACCTCAACCAAGCGGTCAAGCTTATTGCCACTACCGCTCGTCGCCGGGATCTGAGCGGTGACGAAGCCAAAGCCCTGCTCTCTTTGGTCGGAGACTACAATCGGGCTCTCAACCTGCTTGATGATTATGATCGTCAAAGGGTTAGCCGCCCCAAGGCAGTTGGTCAAGTAATTCATCCCTTGAACCATGAAGAGGCTCGGCGCATTATTGACGGGCTGCGGGAGCGGTTCGCGGAATCGACGATCTTCGGAGTAGAAAAAGATCAGGGCCTGGAAAGCTCTCTGGGCGCGATCATGCAGACCTTTGCCGGCGAGGATGTCTATCCCAGCCTTGAGGAAAAAGCCGCCAATCTACTCTATTTTCTGGTCAAGAACCACTCTTTTGTCGACGGCAACAAACGGATTGCAGCCACCCTGTTTCTCTGGTTTCTTAAGAGCAACGGCGCTCTGGTTAGCAGCACTGGCGAACCCCTGGTATCCGATGCCGCCCTGGTTGCTCTGGCCTTGATGATCGCTGAAAGCCGCCCCGAAGAAAAAGAAATTCTGACCAGGATCATCGCTCACCTGCTCTGCGAAGGAGAAAATGATAGCTGCTAAAAATTCAAACTGCGACCTAGATTAAGAAGGAAAGCCCGAAGGTTTCGACTTTATATTGGTACTTCGTCTTCGTATATTTACGATGAATCTTTTGTTTTGGTTTTGGCTGGAATGTTAAGATTGCCAGCACTAATAGCAACTTTTCTGGATTGACTTTCTTCTGGAAGTCGCATACTGTATATTTCATTAGATGGACATTTAGGGAAAAAGCCACTCCCGCCGAAAGACGGGGTCGGAAAGCCACGGGTCTTGTCTCCAAAATCTAAAAGACAGCCGGGTTGCCTCTTTATAAGAGCAGCTTGGCTGTCTTTTTTTGTGTGCGGTAAGAAGGAAATACAAGTGGTGCTTTATGATCAAAGGTGACCATATAATCCAGACAAAAATAAAGAGATATTAAGGAGGCGTTTCATGAGAATGAAATTTATTGTGTGTGTTTTCTTTTTTTTCACATCTATTATTAACGTTGGAATCGCACAAGCATTAAGCCAGGTAAATGTTGATGGCTTTGGAGATTTAAATAACTCTCGTACTACTAGAGCCGCTTTATTTAATGGTAATCTCTATATGGGAACAACAAACCGTATAACAGGGTGTGAAGTCTGGGAATACAATGGAACAACATGGTCACAGGTTAACAGTGATGGATTCGGTGATGCGAATAACATCGAATCCTTCAGTCTCTCTGTTTACAACAATCATCTCTATGTTGGGACAGTCAATGAGGCAACAGGTTGTGAGATTTGGGAATACAATGGATCAATCTGGAACCAAGTGAATAGCTCTGGTTTTGGAGATGCAAACAACTGGGCTGCTTATTCGATGGCTGTATACTCAGGACAGCTCTATGTGGGAACAGCTCATTTTACGACAGGTTCTGAAGTCTGGGCTTATAACGGAACAATATGGACACGGGTTGACCCTGGAACTCCAGGGCCTGGAAATGGAGGCTTTGGAGATGGAGCTAATGTATGGAATTTGAGTATGACTGTGTATAATGGACTTCTTTATGTCGGAACGGTTAAAGGTTCTGCGGGTGGCGAAGTCTGGGAATACAATGGAATAACATGGTCACAAGTTAATGTTGATGGGTTCGGTGACGCAAATAATATTTATATGTTCGCCATGACTGAATACGATGGCAATTTATACGTTGCCACCAGAAATAACGTAACAGGGGTTGAGGTCTGGCAATACAACGGAACAACATGGTCGCAAGTCAATATTGATGGCTTCGGAGGTGTAAACAATATTCGTCCTCCTAGCATTGCATTACACGAAGGAAATCTTTTTGTAGGTACTGGAAATTTTACAACTGGTGGTGAACTCTGGTCATACAATGGCCTCACATGGTCACAACTAGAATCATCAGGTTTTGGCAATACGAATAACGAGGAGATTTACACTCTGATATCATTTCAGAATTTCTTACATGCCGGTACTTACAATGGTTCTACAGGTGCAGAGGTTTGGACATTGCAAGCTCAATCGGATGAGATCCCTACAATAAATCAATGGGGTATGATCATTTCAGGTTGCCTGTTGTCGCTGTCAGCATTGATTTTTTTACGGCGCAGTGAAGAGATGTAGTTATTGACAACCTCTTTCAGCTTAAGATGTTTTGTAAAAGAGCTTCGTTACGCGTATTGACGATGAAGGTTAAGTTTGCTGGATAGTTGGATTGTTGAGATTGCCAGAGGGTATGCCAATTTGGCACATAGTTGAAAATCAGCGAAGCCTTTTATTAATATTGGCAATGGCAATGTATCACTTTTGCCAATTTATCCGTATTAGAGCTTCTCAGCGATAACATGATTTGACATTGCCAGTAGAAAGGTCTCATTTTTGTCATTTTGTCCAACCTTAATACTATTCAGCGATAAGTTACGTATATAGAGCAAGAAAATTTAATAATCTTGCGAGACTGAGAATATAGGCCGGGGATTATTGACGGACTTTTTTTCAAAGTAAAAACGGCTTCACGCAGCTCGAAAAGTGGGGGCAGGATGGGGCGCCACCCTTAAAAATAAAAAAGGGAGTACAGATTAATATTCTGTACTCCCTTTTTTTATTGGTGCCCCCAGCGCGATTCGAACACGCGGCGCCCGGATTAGGAATCCGGTGCTCTATCCACCTGAGCTATGGGGGCGCATCTGGAAGTCGGCTTGTAAAGGATTTATGAGCTGATGTCAAGCCGGGGTTTTTGGTTTCTTGACTTGTTTTCAGCCCTCTGTTAGGGTCGGCCGTAAAATTTTACTAAATGAAGAAGCCATTTTTAAAATTTTAATTTTGTGAGAAAGCGAAGGTCTCTTGAGTATGGAAAAATATATCGAAGTTGAACGGGCCCGGGAGATGATACTGGGTGATGTCAGGGCTTCACTATCATCTGAAACGGTCGATCTGTTGGCCTCTTTAGGTCGGGTTCTCTGTGAGGATGTTATTGCTGATAGGGATGTTCCACCTCAGGATAATTCGGCTATGGACGGTTATGGTTTGCGGGCTGTTGACAGTGATGCGGCTCGTTCTAAGTCTTTGCGGATGCCGGTTATTGCTGATATTCCGGCTGGACGACCCTGGCCTGGTCACCTGGCTGACGGTACGGCGGTGCGGATTATGACCGGGGCGCCGTTGCCAACCGGAGTTGATGCGGTGGTGCGACGTGAGTTGGTTGAGGAGCTTGAAGAAGCGATTATTCTGAATGAACCGGTGGCCTTGGGTAATGATATACGGCGAGCCGGTGAAGATGTTAGAAAAGGTGAGGTGGTTCTTGTGGCCGGCACCAGGATTACACCGGCGGCAGTCGGCATGTTGGCAGCAGTGGGTATGCCTTATGTTGCCGTGGTGCGAAGGCCTCGCGTGGCGGTGCTGGCGACTGGGGATGAGATTGTTGATTTTCATCAAGTTCCCGGGCCGGGTTCGATCCGTAACAGTAACAGCTTTTCGATGGCGGCTCTGGTTCTGCAGGCTGGAGGTGTGCCGCAGATTTTTCCGATTACCCGGGACGATCCGGCAGTTATTCGGAAAGCCCTTTTAGAGGCGGTGGCCGGAAACGACCTGGTTTTAACTTCAGGCGGGGTCTCTATGGGCGATTACGATTTTTTGCAGGAAGTTATTCGTGATCTGCCTCAATCCCGGGTCTGTTTCTGGCAGGTACGTATGAAGCCCGGTAAGCCTCTTCTTTATAGTCGAATTGCCGACAAACCTGTAATCGGCCTGCCCGGAAATCCGGTTTCGACGATGGTCTCTTTTGAACAGTTTGTTCGTCCCCTTATGAAAAAAATGTCAGGCTGGCCTGATTCCAAATTGCTCCTGCTTAAAGAGAGAGCGATTGTTTTAGAAAATCTGGCGGCTCCCGGTAATCGGCGTCACTATGCTCGCGGTGTTGCCGAACGTGACAAGGCCGGGCAGTTGACGGTAAAACTGACCGGAGCTCAGGGTTCCGGTATTCTCAATTCCATGGTCAAAGGTAATTGCCTGGTGATGCAGCCTCCGGGCAGCGAGGGTGCCCGGGCCGGTGAAGTTGTGGAAATTGAGTGGTTAGATTATTAGGGTGCCTGAAAAATTTTAATTTTTCAAGGCACCCATAAGTGTTTGCAGAAGTGGAATATTAATCCCTGATGTTTAATATTGTTCTCCTTTCCGGACCGACTGCGGTTGGCAAGAGTGCGGTTGCCCTTGAATTGGCACGAGAGTGTCAGGCCGAAATTGTAAATGGAGACTCTCTGCAGGTCTATCGTTATCTTAACATTGGTACTGCCAAACCAGATATAGAGGAACGAAATCTGGTTCCCCATCATCTCTTTGATATCCTTGATCCCGATCAGCCTTTTAATGCTACCGACTTTCAGGTTCAAGCCGATACGGTGATTGCTGATATCCACTCTCGAGGGTATTTGCCCCTGGTTGTCGGAGGGACCGGTCTCTATCTTAAAGCTCTATTATTCGGTCTATGTCAGTTGCCTGAAATTGATGCCGGGGTTCGCGTCGATCTGAAGGGCCGTTTGGAACGGGAAGGGAGTGAAGCTCTGCATGCCGAACTTGTCCGGTATGATGCGCCGATGGCAGCTCGTCTGGCGCCACGGGATCGAACTCGGATCTTAAGGGCCCTGGAGACGGTTTTAACCACGGGAAAGAGTCTGGCCTATTTTCAGGGGCAGCATCGTTTTCTGACACCGCGTTACCGTTTTCTCCATGTTTTCCTTGATCTTGAACGTGAGCAGCTCTATCAACGTATCAACAGACGGGTTGAAGTTATGTTGGAAATGGGGTTTGTTGATGAAGTAAAAGGGCTGCTTGAAAAAGGTTTTGCACCTGAGTTAAAACCTTTAAAGAGTATCGGGTACCGGCAGATGATCGACTATCTTGCGGGCCGTCTTTCCCTTGATCGGGCGATTGTTGCAACCAAACAGGCCACCCGCCGCTATGCCAAACGGCAACTGACCTGGTTTCGTAATGACAAATATGCCAGTGGAGTAGAAGTTTCCGAGTGGCAAAAGATTATAACTATGATCAGTCAATTTAAAAATAACCAGATAGTTTCTTTATCTGAAAAAAGTGGTTGAGTTTATCACGTGTATAAAAGATTAGTTACTATTTTTAACGAATCGATGTCCCAGTTTCGTTCCACGGAACATATTTTTATGGTGATTGTGGCCGTCGTTATCGGACTGTTGGGTGGTTTCGGAGCTGTCGGTATTCAGTTTCTGATTAAATTTTTCAGTAAGCTTTTTTGGGGTATAGGAGAGCTTGATCTGGAGCATCTGAAAAATGTACCTTTCTACCTGAAAATTGCCATACCTTCCGGCGGCGGCTTGCTGGTTGGGCTGATCGTCTACTTTTTCGCTCCTGAGGCTAAAGGGCATGGGGTCCCTGAAGTAATGGAGGCGATGGCTTTGCGTGATGGCCGGATTCGCCCACGGGTGGCTCTGGCCAAACTGGTTGCCTCATCGCTTTGTATCGCCTCGGGAGGTTCGGTCGGCCGGGAGGGCCCAGTTATCCAGATCGGCTCTTCGATTGGTTCAACTGTGGGCCAATTTCTCAAGGTCAACGCTCAGCGAACCAAAGTTTTTGTTGCCTGTGGCGCGGCCGCCGGGATTGCTGCGGCCTTTAATGCGCCGATGGCCGGGGCCTTGTTCAGTGTTGAGATTATCCTCGCCGATTTCGGCGTTGCCCAGTTTAGTCCGATTGTCATCTCCTCGGTAATGGCGACCGTAGTTTCCCGTCATTTTCTCGGTAACTTTCCGGCTTTCGAGGTGCCGGCTTACCATCTGGTCAGTCCGATTGAACTTATTCCATATGCTGTGTTGGGATTGCTAGCGGGTCTGGTGGCCCTGCTCTTTACCAATGTTTTATGCTTTTTTGAGGATTTTTTCGATGATCATCTACCTCTGCCGGGGGTGGTCAAAACCATTCTCGGGGGTTTTCTGCTGGGATGTTTAGGACTTCTGGTGCCCGGGGTTTATGGCGTGGGTTACAACAGTATGAATCTGGCCCTGCTCGGGCAGCTTCCCTGGATGCTTATGCTGATGCTGGTTTTCGCAAAGATCCTGGCGACCAGTTTAAGCCTTGGTTCTGGAGGGTCCGGCGGGATTTTTGCGCCATCCCTTTTTATCGGTACCATGACTGGAGGTTTTTTTGGCGCTCTGGTTCATATCCTGATGCCGGATCTGTCGGCCTCCTCCGGGGCCTATGCCATGGTTGGTATGGGGGCGGTGGTTGCTGGTGCTACCCATGCACCGATTACCGCAATCCTGATCATTTTTGAGATGACCAATGATTACAAGATTATCTTGCCCCTGATGATCTCGACGATTATCGCTACTCTCCTGACGACCAAATTGAAGAAGGAGTCGATCTATACGATAAAATTGGTTCGCCGTGGGGTTGATCTCTTTCGCGGTCGTGAACTTAATGTTCTGCGGGCCTTGAAGGTGGCTGATTTCTGTAATGATAAACCCAAAACCATAGTCCCGGGGCTTGGTTTTCGGCAATTGTTGGAGCTCGTTGTCAACCATCCTAATGCTTCTTATTATCTGGTCGATGATAAGAAAAAGTTTTTTGGAGTGGTCTCTTTGCAGGAGGTCCGCCAGGCAATTCTCGATCAAGATGATCTGACTGATCTGTTGGTAGCTGCGGATCTGGCTACTGCCAGAGTGCCGACGGTTACCATGAACGCCGACCTCGATCAAGTGATGAAACTCTTCGGTCATACTGATCATCGGGAATTGCCGGTTTTAGATCCGGTAAGTGGTGAACTGGTCGGGGCTATCCTGCAGCGGCAGGTCACTGAAGCCTATAATCGGGAAGTTGTCAAACGCAGTCTTGGGGCCGAGATTTCATCCTCGGTGCAGGTGCTTGACAGGGTGGATGAGATCGATCTTTTGGGTGGTTATGTGATGGCTGAGGTTCAGGCCCCGGCAACCTTTGTCGGACAAAGTCTCAAGTCTCTGGATGTTCGCGCTCGTCTTGGCCTGCAGGTGATGATGTTCAAGCGTCGCGAGCAAAAAGATGGTGATGTTCAGCGTTTCAGCCAGCTGGTTCCAGGGCCCGATGAAATTGTTCAGGCAGGTGACCGTCTGGTAGTTTTGGGCCGTAGTGAAGATGTTGATGTTTTTCGTAATATGTAGAACACTCTATATTTCAGCAAGGGATCTTGTCACAAAATGGTAAAAACTTTTTTCTAGCCACAGAATACACAGAGATCACAGAGGTCCAGGCTGCAAGTTTTTCTCTGTGATCTCTACTGGTGAATAGTTGTTTTGTTTGGCCTATATGGTCAGGGTTAGTTCAGTTTAAGTAGAAGGAAGTTATGAAAGATGGAATAGAAGTAAAAATCATTCGTTGTCGGTCCAAAGCCCGTCTGCCGCGCTATATGACCGAACAGGCGGCCGGGATGGATCTGTATGCCGTCCTCGATAGCGATCTGGTTTTACCTCCGGGGCAGCGGGTTATGGTGCCGACCGGGATTGCTATAGCTCTGCCGTCAGGGTATGAAGCTCAGGTGAGGCCGCGCAGCGGTCTCGCATTAAAGCATGGCGTTACCCTGGTGAACTCTCCGGGAACTATCGACGCCGATTATCGGGGGGAAATTTCCGTGATCATCATCAACCATGGAGATTCCAATTTTATAATTAGCGATGGCGAACGTATTGCCCAAATGATCGTCGCCCCGGTTTCACGCTGTTGTTGGAATTTGGTAGAAAACCTTGAGGATAGTGAACGTGGTAGTGGCGGCTTTGGCCACACCGGGTGATGGCCTCGCACCCCAAGGGCACTTCCTGCGGAGCGTAAAATGTTCACCTGCTTTTTTGTGCTGAAACAAGCCATTAACTATTTTTGTCAGGTTCTGGAGAAATAGAGACTGTTTTCGAAGGTGTCTTATGTTTAGTCAACGTCCGACGATAGCCGAAATTGATCTTGCGGCATTGCTTCACAACTATACTGCTCTGCAAGCTTGCGCCGGTCCCGAAGTTACGGTAATTCCGGTGGTCAAAGCTGACGCTTATGGTCATGGGGCCGTGCCGCTTGCCTCCTGTCTGGCTGCAGCCGGAGTGCCCGGTTTTGCAGTGGCTACCGTCAATGAAGCCAAAGCCCTTAAAGATTCCGGTATAAAAGAGAACATCCTGATCTTGGGAGCTCTTTATGAAGAAGATCTGATGACGGTTGCAAACGGTGGAATTGTGCCGGTGCTCTGGGAGAGGGAGAGCGCTCAACTCCTCTCTGCTTTCGCCCAGCAAGAAGGTCGGACAATTGATGTTCAAATAAAAATCGATACCGGTATGAGTCGGGCCGGCATTGTCGAAACTGAAGCTCTTGCTTTCATCGCTTTTGTCAAAGAGCTGCCGGGCTTGAACTTGACCGGCCTGCTTTCACATCTGGCGGTTGCCGATGGTGAAAAAGCTTGGGAGAGGCGCTATACCGAAAATCAGGCACAGGCATTTTCTGCAGTTTGCAGCAGTTTTTCAGAGTCTGGGGCACATCCTTTGGCCCTTCACCTGGCCAACAGTGCAGCTCTGGTTCGTTATGATTTTCCCGGATGTAATCAGGCCCGAGCCGGGATCGCTCTCTATGGCTCATACCCTGATGAGGGATTGCGGGGCAAAGTCGATTTGCGGCCGGTAATGACTGTGAAAAGCGGGATTGTTCTCCTTAAAACTCTCAAACCGGGCCAGAGCGTCAGTTATGGCTGCACCTACACAGCTCGCGAAGAGATCACCATTGCCCTGCTTCCAATAGGCTATGCCGACGGTTTAAGGCGCTCTCTTTCGGGTCGTGGTGAAGTTCTTGTTCGCGGCCGGCGGGCGCCGATTGCCGGTCGGGTTTGTATGGATTGGACGATGGTGGATGTGACCGATATTGAAGGGGTTGCAATTGGTGATGAGGTGGTGATCCTCGGGGTTCAGGGAGATGAGGAGATCAGGGCCGAAGAGCTGGCTGCTACTCTGGGGACGATTTCGTATGAGGTTTTTTGTGCCTGGAGTCCCCGAGTGCGGCGTCAATATATAAGCCCAGAGCGCTAAAAAAGGACTTTAAATAGCGGCGAATGATGGTGCGAGAACGGCGTAAAGGAGTTGTCGGTAAGGTTAAGCGTCGTCTGGGCCGGGCCCTGGCCGATTATGCGATGACAGCTGACGGAGATACCCTGTTGGTTGCCCTTTCCGGCGGCAAGGACAGTCTTGCCCTTCTGCATATCCTGCAAACCCGCAAAAAATGGATTCCCATTACATACCATCTGCGACCCGTTCATGTGAAACTGGGAGAGAGTGAGGATCGGCAGCGGGTTGAGCGTCTTAACGACCAGGTTGCCGCTTTGGGTCTGCAGCTTGAACTTATTGAAACCGATATTGCCGCTCGTCTGGCCCATCGTGATCTGCCGGAAAGTCCATGTTTTCATTGCTCCCGTTGGAAACGAAAAGCTCTTTTTGACTACGCTGCAGAACACAGCATCAAAAAAATAGCTTTTGGTCATCACCGGGACGACATCCTGGAAACCGCCCTTTTAAACCTTTTTTATGGCAGCAGTTTCAGTACCATGCGCCCCCATCAGGAGCTCTTTTCCGGCCGCTTGACGATTATTCGGCCACTTGCCTACCTTGATGAAGATGAAATCGTCGCCTATTGCCGCCATCACAGTTTACCAATCATTTCCCTGACTTGTCGTTTTCAGGAGGCCGCGGGGAAAAGAAAAGCCATGAAAGAGTTACTTTCCAAGTTGCAAAAAGATAACCCAAAAGTCAAAAACAGCCTTTTTCATGCCTTGCATAATGTTCGTGAAGACTATCTGTTAGGATGACCCTCAAGAAAGCCCTATTGTTGTTCTAAAGAAAGGGCCGCTAAACGAAAACACTCTGCCGCAGGCAGAGGTTCTTCGGCCAGGGAGAAGCAGGTTGCGGCACCGAGAAAATCGTTTTGGCGGCGTAGCAAGAGAGCGTACTCCTT
>JANTGZ010000045.1 GCA_024762675.1 Thermodesulfobacteriota bacterium
TGTCTTTATCTTTCCCAAGGACAAAAAGAAGGATTTTATCAAACGGGTAGTTGGAACTCCCGGTGACACAGTTGAGATCCGTCGGAAAAAGATATATATTAATGGGAAGCTTTGGGATGACTCTTATGGCGTCTATCGTGATGCCGAGGTCACCGGCCTGGTGCCTCGTGACAACTTTGGGCCGGTAGTTGTTCCGCCAGAGCATGTTCTGGTCATGGGTGACAATCGTGATCGCAGTTATGATAGCCGTTTTTGGGGCTTTGTGCCCTTTGATCAGATTAAGGGAAAAGCTTTGATTCTCTATTGGTCCTGGGACAAGTTTAGTAAAAACATCGCTGAAAAGGTGCGTTTCAATAGGATTGGTCAACTGATACATTAGCCTAAGATGATTGCTGTTTGTTCAATTGTAGAATTGGTTTTACGGGAGAGAAGTAATGGCTGAAGAACTTGATCTTGAATTCAGCGAGAGGGGGAGTTGGTTGATTGCGCGGGTTATTGGGATACTCAATCTGCCGGTTCGCGATCAGTTGCGTCAACGAGTGAAAGCTGAACTTGAGAAACGGCCCGGTTGTGACCTGGTTTTTGATCTCTCTGCCGTGACGGCAATCGATTCCTCCGGACTTGGGGCTGTTTTCAGCATCTACAAGTACCTGAACGAACGGCAGTTGTCTTTAGCTATGGCGGCACCAAATCATGATGTTGCGACTCTGTTTGAGCTGACTCACCTTGACAAGGTCATCAGAATAGAGAAATCGTTAGAGACTTTTATCGGATAGAGAGTTATGCCTAAGATCAATAAAAACATTATATGTGACTCTAAAGAGATGGACCGCATACTCGCCCGAATCGCGGCTGAAATTGTGGCCCGCAATAAAGGTTGTCGAAAATTGGCTCTGGTTGGAATCCTTACTCGGGGGGTCTGTCTGGCTCGGCGCTTACAGGGTATTATTCGTGAAATTTCCGCTCAGGAGCTATCGTTAGGGATACTTGATATTACCCTCTATCGAGATGATCTTGCAAACGCCACGCATCATCCGGTTTTGCGAAAAACCGAGATTCCCTTTTCTCTCGATGGGGCAACCGTGGTTCTGGTTGACGATGTTCTCTATACGGGGCGCACAGTTCGGGCGGCCATGGACGGCCTGATTGACTTCGGTCGGCCGCAGAGTATTCAACTGGCAGTACTGGTTGATCGAGGTTGTCGTGAGTTGCCGATTTCGGCCGATTATATCGGGGTCGAGGTGCCGGCATCCCCACAGGATCGGGTTATGGTGCGGTTTAAAGAGAGTGACGGTTTTGATCTTGTGACGGTCACTCCGCGCTCTGCTTTTCAGGGGGAGTAGGGGAAATGGGATTTAGACGTAAAGATCTGCTGGGTACTCGAGACCTGTCGGCCGTCGAGATCAGAACCCTGCTGGAGAGTGCCGAATCATTTAAGGAAATTGCCGAGCGGCCCTTGAAAAAAGTGCCGGCTCTGCGAGGTAAAACGGTTGTAAATCTTTTTTTTGAGCCGAGTACCAGAACCCGCACTTCTTTTGAGATTGCTGCCAAACGTCTAAGTGCTGACGCCGTCAACATGAGTGCTTCGACGAGCAGTGTGGTCAAGGGTGAGAGCCTTGTCGATACGGTTGACAATCTCCAGGCGATGGCTCCCGACATTATTGTGGTGCGCCATAAATTTGTGGGAGCAGCCCATCTTATTGCCGGACGGATTGGTGCCAGTGTTGTCAACGCTGGAGATGGTGCCAATGAACATCCGACCCAGGCTCTGCTGGATCTTTTGACCATCTCGGAACATAAAAAACTGGAGCCCGGTCTAATTGTCGCCATTATAGGCGATATTGCACATAGTCGAGTTGCCCGCTCCAATATTTGGGCTTTAACTACTTTGGGGGTTACGGTAAGAGTCTGTGCTCCGCCGACTATGTTGCCGAGGGGCTTGGAGGAGATTGCCGGGGTTAAGGTGTGTAGCCGGCCGGAAGAGGCATTAGAAGGTGCTGATGTTGCGATGATGTTGAGAATTCAGCTTGAACGCCAGGATCGCCTTCTCTTTCCTTCGGTTCGAGACTATGCCAGAATCTTTGGCCTTAACCGTCAACGACTGGAGATTGCTCACCCTGATGCTATCGTTATGCATCCCGGGCCGATGAACCGCGGGGTCGAGATAACTTCCGAAGTGGCGGATGGTAAGCGCGCAGTGATTCTTAATCAGGTCAGTAATGGTGTCGCTTTGCGGATGGCGGTTCTCTTTTTGTTGGGAGGTCAAGGGTCATGAGTAAAAATAACCCCTCTCTTTTATTGAAAAATGGTCGTCTCATTGATGCCGGACAGAACCTTGATGGCAAATTTGATATTTTTATAGTAGACGGTAAGGTCAACGAGGTTGCAACAGGTTTAGATGTTGTTGCCGATCAGGTCATTGATCTGGGCGGGTTATGGGTGTTGCCTGGGGCCATCGATCTCCATGTTCATCTGCGGGAACCTGGTTATGAATATAAAGAGACGATTTTAAGCGGAGCCCAGGCCGCTGTGGCTGGTGGGTTTACCTCGATTGCCTGTATGGCCAATACCAATCCGGTTAATGACAATGCGGCCGTAACTCGTTTTATTCTCGAACAGGCCCGTACGGCGCCGGCCAAGGTTTTGCCCATAGCTGCAATAAGCCAAGGCATGCAGGGGGAAGCACTGGTTGAGATGGGTGACCTGGTAGAAGCGGGAGCGGTAGCCTTCTCTGATGATGGCAAAACCGTGCCCAACTCAAAGCTTCTGCGACATGCTCTCGAGTATGCCTCGCTTTTTAAAAAACCTCTACTCTGCCACTGTCAGGATAACGCTCTTTTTGCCGATGGCGTTATTCATGAAGGAGTGATCTCCGCCAGTCATGGTTTGGCCGGGATCCCCTCATTAGCTGAAGAGATCGATATCGCACGAACCATTATGCTGGCTGAATATCTGAGGGTTCCGGTTCATATTTGTCATCTGAGTTCAAGGGGCGGGGTTGAACTGGTTCGGGCCGCGAAAGCACGAGGTGTTAGAGTGACAGCTGAAGCAACACCGCACCACCTCTTTCTTGATGAACGTGCGGTGGCCGATCTTGAGTATCGGGAACCCCTTGACGAAACCGCTAAACCATCGATGCTCTGTTATAATACCAATACCAAAATGAGTCCGCCGTTACGCTCGGCTGAAGATGTCGCGGCCTTAAGGCAAGCTCTGTCTGAAGGCTTGATCGATGTTATCGCTACCGATCACGCCCCGCACGAGGCGACAGAAAAAGCGGTAGAGTACGATTTAGCTCCCTTTGGGGTAGTTGGTCTTGAAACGGCCTTGGCTTTGGCTCTGCGCCTGGTTGAGGAGGGGGATTTGACGCCTTTGCAAATGGTTGCCAGGATGAGTCTGAGACCGGCTGCGATATTAGGATTGAATAGTTGCGGCAGCCTGGCTCCGGACATGGCGGCTGATCTGATGATTGTTGATCCTGAACGCGAATGGGTGGTCGATCCTCAAAAATTTCATTCCAAAGCCCGCAACACTCCTTTTGCAGGCTGGCGTCTTAAAGGTCGGGTTGTAAAGACCTTTGTTGACGGCCGTGTAGTTTTCAGTATTTAGTCGTCAGTCGCCAGTTGTCAGTGAAAACCATCTATTTAATCTGGATATAAATAATGACAGAAATGATTAAACGCGGTAGCAAGGCGGTTCTTCTGCTTGAAGATGGCACCCTTTTTACCGGTCGCGCCTTTGGCGCGGCGGGTGAAGTGATGGGGGAGGTGGTTTTTAATACCAGTCTGAGCGGTTATCAGGAGGTTTTGAGCGACCCCTCATATTGCGGTCAGATGGTGCTCATGACCTATCCCCATATCGGTAACTACGGTTTCAATGAAGAGGATGTTGAGTCTAGAAGATGTTTTCTCTCGGCTTTTATCGTAAAAGAGTACTGCAGCTACCCCAGTAACTGGCGCAGTCGGGGAGAGGTGGCTGAGCTTATGGCCCGCGATGGGGTCATTGGACTTGAAGGTGTCGACACGAGAGCTCTGACCCGCCATATAAGAGAGGCTGGAGCCCTGCCTGGAATTATCAGCACCGAAGATTTCGATCCCGTATCGCTGCTTGCAAAACTCAATAAATGGCCCGGTATTGAAGGGGTTAATCTGGTCGATGGGGTTACTGTCGACAAAGGTTATGAGTGGCACCAGAAGACCTGGAGCCTGGAACATGGCTATCGGGATGAGAGCCGGGCCGAGCGCCGTGTGGTGGTCTATGATTTTGGTATCAAATACAATATCTTGCGACTCTTAAAAGAGGTTGGTTGCCAAGTTATGGTAGTGCCGGCCGGAACTCCGGCAGCTGAGATCCTGGAGCTTAACCCGGATGGCCTTTTTCTCTCCAATGGTCCCGGTGATCCATCGGCTTTGGGGGGGATTGTAGATGAAGTTCAACGTCTGGTCGGGCGTTTGCCGATCTGCGGTATCTGTCTTGGGCATCAGATTTTAGGACAGGCCTTGGGCGGGAAAACCTACAAGCTGAAATTCGGTCATCATGGGAGTAATCATCCGGTTATGGATCTGACTACCAGAGAAGTTGAGATTACGTCGCAGAATCACGGTTTTTGTGTCGATATCGATTCTTTAGGTGATGAGGTTGAAGTGACCCACATCAACCTCAATGATCAGACGGTTGAAGGTTTACGGCATCGACGCTATCCGCTTTTCTCTTTCCAGTACCACCCGGAGAGTTCTCCCGGTCCGCATGATTCAGCCTATCTCTTCAAGCGTTTCCGTAAATTGATGGATGAAAACTGATTTAGAACTCGTGAAATCTGAATTGACCATCCTCGTAGACGAGATAGGAACGATCGTTAATCCAATCGCCGAGAAGGTAGAGGGGTTTGAGGCCTTGGGTGGTTTTGAAGGTCTCCCGGCGGGCCTGATGAAAGTGGCCGATGATAATGGCCGAGAAATCTCTTTCAAGAATTTTCGCACTGCTGCTCAATACTTGGGACGGAATCATCTTTTTAGTGCCATTGTAGCTGCGACTGCCATGCGAAAGCCGGCCTGCAATTTTCCAGATCAGGGAGCTCGGCAGGTTGTCGATTATTCTTAAGGTCCAGGGATGGCGAATGAAGGAATACCAGAGGTGGTAGATACGGTCATCGGGATTGAGCCGGTCTCCGTGGCTTAGATAGAATTTTTGGCCGTCAAGTTTTATGGTCGTTCCTTTGTTATAGCAAAGGCCGATGTTTTTGAGATAAGGACCCCAGGAGATTTCATGGTTTCCGGCGAAAAAATGGATTTTGATACCTTTGCCGGAAAGTTTTTCAAGGGCCGCCAGGATCGGGATATATGCGCTGAATACAACATCCTGGTAACCGTGCCAGAAGTCGAAGAAATCGCCTAGGATAAAGAGGTGATCAAGATCTTTGGGGAGCTTTTTAAAAAAAGTAAGCAGATCCCGGTAAGCTTTGTCATTGGGGTTTCTTAGATGGGCATCAGCCAGAAAAATTGATTTCATGGCTGAATATATAATCGTAAAACAATTTTGTTGTCAACCGCCAACTTTTTGTCAGACGTCAGTGGTCAGTCGTCAGTTATCAGAAAACACTGGCGACTGACCACTGATCACTGACGACTGCTTTCAAGGTTTACAAATTGCCGAAACGTACTGATATAAAAAAAATAATGCTGATAGGCTCGGGGCCGATTGTTATCGGTCAAGCCTGTGAATTTGACTACTCCGGAACCCAGGCCTGTAAAGCGCTTAAAGAAGAGGGGTTCGAGGTCGTGCTGGTTAACAGTAATCCGGCAACTATTATGACCGATCCCGAGTTTGCCGACCGTACCTACATCGAACCCTTAACCCCGGAAACGGTCGGTCGCATAATTGTCAAAGAGAGGCCCGATGCCCTGCTCCCGACTTTAGGTGGCCAGACCGCCTTGAACATTGGTATCGAGCTGGCCGAAAACGGGACTTTAGAGAAGTATGGGGTTGAGATGATCGGTGCGACCCTTGATTCGATCAACAAGGCTGAAGACCGCCAGCTCTTTAAAGATGCAATGGATAATATCGGTCTCGATCAGCCTCGCAGCGGGGTTGCCAAAAACCTTGACGACGCCTGGAAAATTCTTGAAAATACCGGTTTCCCGGCGATTTTGCGGCCCTCATTTACGATGGGTGGCAGCGGTGGTAATATTGCCTATAATGTTGAGGATTTTGAGAAGTATGTCAAGCGCGGTCTGGAGATAAGTCCGGTACACGAGATCCTTATCGAAGAGTCGATCGTCGGTTGGAAAGAGTATGAGCTTGAAGTTATGCGCGATCATAAGGACAATGTTGTAATTGTCTGCTCGATTGAGAACTTCGATGCCATGGGGATCCATACTGGTGACAGTATTACGGTGGCTCCGGCCCAGACCCTGACGGATAAAGAGTACCAGATCATGCGGGATGCGGCGCTCGCCATCATGCGTGAGATCGGGGTTGCGACCGGTGGTTCCAACGTCCAGTTTGGGGTTGATCCTGAGACCGGCCGCCTGGTTGTGATTGAGATGAATCCCAGGGTATCCAGGAGTTCGGCTCTAGCTTCCAAGGCTACCGGTTTCCCGATCGCCAAGATCGCTGCCAAGCTTGCAGTCGGTTTCACCCTCGATGAGATTCCCAACGATATTACCCGGGAGACTCCGGCATGTTTTGAGCCCTCTATCGACTATGTGGTTACCAAGATCCCTCGCTTTACTTTTGAAAAATTTCCTCAGGCCGATGCCTCCCTGACGACCCAGATGAAATCGGTCGGTGAGGCGATGGCGATCGGCCGGACCTTTAAGGAGTCCCTGCAAAAAGCGATGCGCTCGATGGAGGTTGACGCTTATGGTTTTGAACGGCAGTTGCCGGCTGAGGCCTACCTTGATACGGTTATTTCTGATGATATTATCGACCTTCTAGAGGAGCGTTTGCGGATACCTGGCCCGGAACGGCTCTGGTACGTCGGCGATGCCCTGCGTCTTGGATTTGATATTGAAAGAATTTATGAGATGACCGGCATTGATCCCTGGTTTCTCAATAATATCCGTGAGATTGTTGAGCTTGAAGGGAAGTTTTCAGGTTTGCCGTTTAATGAGCTCGACGAAAGTGATTTGCGGCGGGCCAAAGAGATGGGTTTTGCCGATAAATATCTGGCTGTTCTGTTTAACTGTACTGAGGACTTTGTAAGAGAGCAGCGTTTTGCGCAAAAGGTTCTCCCGGTCTATAAGAGAGTTGATACCTGTGCGGCTGAATTTGAGGCCTACACCCCCTATTTCTATTCAACCTATGAGTCTGAAGATGAGACCCGACCCACGGATCGTAAAAAGATTATCATTTTGGGTGGTGGTCCCAACCGTATCGGGCAGGGGATTGAATTTGACTACTGCTGCGTCCACTGCGCCTTTGCTCTAACTAAAGATGGTTTTGAGACGATTATGGTAAATTGTAACCCTGAGACTGTCAGTACCGATTACGACACCTCCGATCGTCTCTATTTTGAACCATTGACCCACGAAGATGTTTTGCAGATTGTCGAAGTCGAAAAGCCTTATGGCGTGATTGTTCAGTTTGGAGGCCAGACGCCGCTGAAACTGGCCTCGGCTTTGGAAAAAGCCGGGGTTCCGATTCTCGGCACCTCTCCCGACAGTATTGATCGCGCCGAAGATCGGCGTCGCTTTAAGGAGTTTCTTGAAAAACTTGATCTCAAGCAGCCCGCCAACGATACTGCAACCACAATCGCAGAAGCTGTGACGATTGCCGAACGTATAGGTTATCCGGTTCTGGTGCGGCCCTCTTATGTTTTAGGCGGGCGCGGTATGGAGATTGTATTTGATAGTGAAAGACTTAAAGGTTATATGCAGAAAGCGGTCGATGTCTCTTTTGACCATCCGGTTTTAATCGATAAATTTCTCAGTAATGCGGTTGAGGTTGATGTTGATGCCGTCTGTGACGGTGAACGGGTAGTGATCGGCGGTATCATGGAGCATATCGAAAAAGCTGGTATTCACTCCGGTGATTCAGCCTGTTCTCTACCGCCTTATTCGCTTTCCGATAAAATTATTGCTGAGATAGCCCGTCAGACACGGGCCATGGCCTTTGAACTCAACGTTAAAGGCCTGATGAATGTTCAGTTTGCGGTTCAGGATGATGAGGTCTATATCATAGAAGTTAATCCTCGGGCATCTCGTACGGTTCCTTTTGTCGGCAAAGCCACGGGATTACCTCTGGCATCTATCGCTGCCCGGGTGATGGCCGGTCAAAGTCTTGATGAATTGGGTGTTAAAGAGAGCTATTTACCGTCTTGGAGTGCTGTTAAGGAGGCGGTTTTTCCCTTTCTGAAATTTCCCGGCGTTGATACCCTGCTCGGGCCGGAGATGAAATCGACCGGCGAGGTCATGGGTATCGATCGAGATTTTACTTTAGCTTTTGCTAAAGCTCAGGAGGCCGCCGGTAATCCGCTCCCGCAGAAGGGCTCGGTTTTTTTAAGTATGAGTGATAAAGCTGGATTGAAAAGTATCGTTGAGCCGCTGGCGAAGGCGGGTTTCAGCTTTGTTGCCACCTCTGGAACTTCGAGCGCTTTGAGTGAATTGGGGATTGCCAACCGGATGATCAGAAAACAGAAAGAGGGTCGCCCTAATGCCGTTGACCTGGTTCTTAATGGTGAAATTGACATGGTGATAAACCTCCCCGGCGATGCCCGTTCGCATGAGGATTCACTCTATATCAGGCGAGTTGCCTTAGATAATGCGATACCCTATTTCACCACTTTACCCGGAGCTCAGGCAGCCGCATCCGCAATTGCCGCTTTAAGTTGTCGCGAGGTTAACCTGCAAGCTATTCAGGACTATCTTCTGGAAGATTAACCATTTTATTGGAATTACGACGGAGTTTTTTTAATGTGTAGTATGGGCAAGGTACCGTTCACCCCGGACGGTTACAAAAAACTTAAAGAAGAGCTGAACCAGTTAAAAACGATTGATCGTCAACAAGTTATTCGTGATATTTCCGAGGCCCGAGACCATGGCGACTTAAGTGAAAATGCTGAGTATGATGCTGCTAAAAATCGCCAGTCTTTTATTGAAGGGCGCATCAACTACCTTGGTGACCGGCTGACCCGGGCCGAGATTATCGATCCGACCCAGATGCCCTCTCTCGATCAAGTTATGTTCGGGGTTTTTGTTACTCTTGCTGATGAAGATAGTGGAGAAGAGGTGACTTATCAGTTGGTCGGTGAGGACGAGGCCGATGTCGAAAAGGGGCGCCTTTCGATTGCTGCACCTCTGGCTCGAGCCTTGCTCGGTAAAGAGGTCGATGACGACATCTTTTTTCAAATTCCAGCCGGCCAGAAAAACTATATTATTCTTGATATCAGCGCAACAGCGCCCTGACTAACTCTTTTGAACTCTTCTCCTCGTACCCTTAAACTGACGATTGCTTATGATGGTACGGACTATCATGGTTGGCAGGTACAGCCCAATGGTATAACCGTCCAGGAGCAGTTGGAGAATGCCGCCTTGCGGTTCTCCGGGGAGCGCAATTCGTTAGAGGGCTCAGGCCGTACAGATGCCGGGGTTCATGCCTGGGGACAGGTCGCCTCATGGCCTTATACAGGAGAGCTTTCTCTAGAGCGGATTCAGGCAGCTTTTAACGGTCTCCTGCCCTCTGACATCTCGGTTCGCCGGGTTGAAGAGATGGCCCCCTCTTTCCATGCCCGTAAATCGGCCCGTACCAAAACCTACCTCTACATTATCGACAACTCTCCCATTGCCAACCCTTTGCTGCGCCGCTACGCCTGGCATATTCGTCAACCTTTAAATTTAGCCGCCCTGAACCAGGCGGCCGCCTGGCTTGTCGGCCGTCACGATTTCCTCTCCTTTAAAGCTGCTGACGGGAAGACTGCTTCCAGTGTTCGTAGCATACTTCAGGTGCGTTGGTGTCGGCGCGGTTCTTACCTTCTTTTCTTTATCAAAGGAGATGGATTTCTGAAAAATATGGTTCGTATCATCGTTGGTACTCTTGTGGATTTTGGTCGCGGTAAATACCCTGCCCAAAAGATGTACTCCATCATTAGTGCCCGTCTCCGCACCGCCGCCGGTATCACCGCCCCGGCCCATGGTCTTATCTTGCGTTCTGTTGATTACAGTAACTAAAAAAATATATAGGAGAGAAATATGATAAACAGAAAAGATATAACTAATGCTTTTCTATATAGGCATGCATGTAAAATTTTTGACGAGAAAAAGATTATTAGTGATGATGATATTGCGTTTATTTTAGAGGCTGCTCGGCTCTCTCCAAGCTCTTTTGGTTTTGAACCTTGGCACTTTGTCGTAGTTCAGAATAAAGCATTAAGAACGAAATTAAAAGAGGGAGCATGGGGAGCAACCGACAAACTGGATACGGCCAGTCACTTTATTCTTGGGCTTACACATAAAAGTTTCTTCACCAGACATGATAGCCCCTATATAAGGGATTTTATAGAAAATGTTCAGGAATTTCCAGATGATATAATAGAGTTCAGGTCAGAGGCTTTTAAAAACTTTCAAAAAAATGACTTTGATTTAAACACAGAAAGAGCATTGTTCGACTGGGCTGCAAAGCAGTGCTACATCCCTTTAGCTAATATGTTGACTGTTTCCGCAATGATAGGAATTGACTCCTGTCCAATTGAAGGGTTTGAGCAGAAAGTAACTGAGAAAATTTTAAAAGAAGAGCTGGACATAGATACGGAAAAATATGGGCTCTCCTACATGGTTGCATTTGGTTATCGATTAAATGAACCCAGAGCAAAAACCCGCAGGTTGCTGGATGATATAGTAACTTGGAAGCGGTGAAATTTCATTTTTCTTTTTTATTCCCATGGAAGTGGTATTTGGAGACGGCTTTATTAAACAAGAATAGTTTTAAACTATTGTATCGTATCAACAAGTTACTATCCCAAACGCCCTATTTGATGAGTGATTGTGATAAAACTTAAACAGTTAGAATATTGAAATTGTTGTCCGACAGAGCGGCCCTGAGCGAGTCCCGACCCGGCGAAAGAGCCGGGTATAAACTCTTCCAGCAGGGCTAATGTCGTCCACGTTGCCCGGCCTTCCCGGTGGATAGTGTAAGCCGCGGAAAAAAGAACGGCTGTAAGGAGCGCTTGGACAATTATATTGGCATTGGGGATCGCCGTCAGGAAAGATTTAACAATGATACTCCCAACATCAATAGTGCTGTGTTTTGTCTCAAATAAAATTTACCGGTATCTGGACGATGTTTTCAGTCAGAAGTTCGATTTTACGGCCTCTGTTGATTAAAATTGCATAGTTTGTTTTGGTCTCGGCCAGAAATTTTTTAAGCGGGCGAAGTCCGCTTTGAGACACGGTTGAATTGAGTTTTATTTCTATTGGTATGGAGCCAAATCTGCCATCTACAACTAGACCCACCTCTGATTTGTCGATTGTTCGATAATAGTTGAATTCCAGTTGAGTCGCCATTGTCGACTCCAAACCTCGAATAATCTCCTCGGTTACGTAACTTTCAAATGAGAAGCCTGCCACGGGATGGATTAGTAAGGAGTCCAGACTGTTGATCTTGAGAAAGTGATGCAATAATCCTTGATCTCTGAAAAATCCTTTTTTTGCTTTTTGCACTTTTTTTAAGGGGTTTTTCGTGTAGGGGGCAAGGTTTCTCCATAAAAATGTCTGGTGAATAATATCAAGGTAATCCTTGATTGTTGAGACACTGATTTCCAGGGCTCTGGCCATGTCGCTCATATTTAGTTGATGGCCCGAAAATTGAGCAAGAAGGGTGAGAAATTTCCTGAAGCTATGGATATTAAGGCGTGGGAAGAGCATGCGTATATCTCTGGAGACATAGTTTATAATATAATTCTCCATCCATTGCAGTTGGAAAACCTTATTTGTTTCACTTTCGATGAGTGGCTCGGGGAAACCTCCATTAAACCAGACATGCATCGTCTGATCTATCCGTAGCAATGGTTTAAGTTGCAGGAAATCTTTTGCTTTTATGGTGGCATCAGTCAGTAGATTGTAAATCGGCGGGGAGTCTTTTTCGTAATATTCACTTTGTTTGAAGGGGCCCATCTCTACCGTGGCAATGCGCCCAGCAAGACTTTCGCTTATTCCCTTGACAATATCGGGAGAACTTGATCCGGTTAGTATAAAGCGTCCTTTTTTCTTTCGCTGGCTATCGATCACCCCCCTGAGAACTCTGAATATTTCAGGGTATTGTTGGGCTTCGTCAATGATTACATTTTCACTGTTGATGGTGAAAAAAGCCAGTGGATCACTGGAGATAAGTTGATAATCATCCGGGCTTTCAAGGTCATAGTATTTCCATTCAGGTCGTAATTGTTTGACCAGGGTTGATTTGCCGCATTGTCTGGAGCCGACGATGGCTACCACCGGGAACATATCCAGCAAACAGTCGATTTTATCCTCGATAGTTCTTTTTTTACCCATGATATTTACAGGCTACCACTAAAAAACGTGCATGTCAAGCGTGTAATAGATTTTTCCTCAAAGAGGATGAAGCCCAAACGTCGAAGTGGAGAGATAAAAGGCCGTGTCCGACACTTCTTTTTCATCGGCGAATCATAGATGCTCAGGGACGAGTTGTTAATCAGAACTTTCTTAAAATTAAAGACTTTTCTCTCTTCATCTAGTTTTGCGACAAAGGGTGCCTGAGAGCCGCCGAGGCAGTAACAAGCCGGTTGTCTCGTCCGCCGCCGAATTGCGTGATGCACTGCGTGACAAGGTGGCTGCCCTCGACCCACAGGGAGAGGATTCGGCCCTGCAGAAGATGGTGGTGGCCGGTCACAGCCAAGGCGGTCTACTAACTAAGTATACTGTGATTGATACCGCTAAATCTTTCCAGCAAATTCCCTTTTTTATTACTTTACATCACACATAAAAAACATATACTAATGTGTAAACAATTTTTTTGGAGGGAATTTATGGCTACAAATCCGATTAGGGCTACAAATTATTTTGAAGCACTTCCGGGTCAGAGACTGGTGGAACCCGAAGTCGCGAAAATTCAAACTACCAGAAGCGGTGTATGATGCCCATGAGACACACCCGAGCTCAAAAGCCGCATAAACAAACGAAAAATTTACCGGAGTAACCTCACGCCACCTCACAATGTGGGGCGGGCCGGGTGGACTGCGCTCTAAAGTCTAGGATTAACAAGCTCTATGGAATTAATAGTAGGATGGTTGGCAGTAGCTTTTTCGGGAATTAGTGTGGTCTTACTGGTTGTCGTTTTGCGGAAGATTGTGGACGCACACAGGAGTGATGTCGGCGACATTGTTAGGGCGGAGTTTCGTCTAAGTCGCGGTGAAAGTGCGGAAGATTCCCGGCGTTTACGGGAAGAGGTGGCGCGGGTGCAGAGATCTGCCAACGAGATGGTGGTCAAGACTATTGGTGAGATCGGGAAGGTGCAGCGGGAGGGTTTGGAGGCGTTTGAAAAAAGGGTCAAGTCGATCAGCGAAGCCAACGAAATTCGTTTTGACAAATTGCGGGAGACGGTCGATGCGCAGTTGAAGTTATTGCAGGAAAGCAATGAGAAGAAGCTTGATCAAATGCGGCAGACCGTCGATGAGAAGTTGCAGAGTACTTTGGAAAAACGTCTTGGAGAATCCTTTAAACTGGTCAGTGAGCGGCTTGAAGCGGTGCAGCGTGGTCTTGGAGATATGCAGAATCTTGCGAATGGGGTTGGTGATCTCAAGCGTATGCTGACCAACGTCAAAGCGCGGGGAACCTGGGGTGAATTTCAGCTTGGTGATATCTTGGGGCAGATCTTGACTCCGGAGCAGTTTGCTAAAAATGTCCAGCCTAAAGCTGATTCTGGTGAAATCGTAGAGTATGCTGTCCGTCTTCCGGGCCCGGGTGATTCATCATCAGTCTGGTTGCCGATAGACTCTAAGTTTCCCCAGGAGGACTACCAGAGATTGTTGGATGGGGCTGAAGCTGCAGATGTAGTCGTCGTTGAAAAATCAACCACCGCCCTGATTCGCTCAATTCTTAGTTCAGCCAAAGAGATTGCAGACAAGTATATCGATCCGCCCCATACGACAGATTTTGCGATCATGTTTCTGCCGACCGAGGGTCTCTATTCAGAAGTGTTACGGCAGCCGGGCATGGTTGAGAGATTACAGCAGCAACATCGGGTAGTGGTGGCGGGCCCTACAACCCTAGCCGCTATCTTGAACAGTTTGCGGATGGGTTTTCGCACCCTGGCTATTGAGAAGCGATCGAGCGAGGTTTGGACGGTCCTTTCGGCGGTGAAAACGGAGTTTGGCAAGTTTGAAGAGGTCTTGTCGAAAGTTAAAAAGCAGCTCGATACAGCATCCAGCACGATTGCCATGACCGAGGTCCGAACTCGGGCAATGGACCGTAAATTAAGGGATGTGGAGGATTTGCCGACGTTGGAGTCGGCCCGACTGTTGGGGCTTGATCAGGTTAGGAAAAAATAATTTGTTTACCCTCGAAAGAGGCTTGACTTTTATCTTTTTTAGTTTAGAATTTACCCGCTTGTTGTTAGCTGCAGAGAGAGCATTCAGGATTGTTTACGGGGTTTCCGTCAATTTTTTTCGGAGACCTCGATTGTTTTGCTCTTCTGTACAAGGTGACTGTGATCAGTTGTAAATGATTTTATAGAGGAGATTTTCAACGTGATTGAAGTACAGGGATTGAACAAATTTTATGGTGATTTTCAGGCTTTGAAAGAGCTTGATTTTACCATAAACAAAGGTGAGATCTTAGGTCTGCTCGGTCCTAATGGTGCCGGTAAGACGACAACCATGCGGATTTTGACCTGTTTTTTGCAGCCTTCATCGGGAACCATCAAGGTCGAAAAGTATAATATTTTTGATCACCCACTTGTGATCAAGAAGATGATTGGATATTTGCCTGAGTCTGCGCCCCTCTACGGTGAGATGCTGGTCTACGACTACCTTTCCTATGTTGCGGCCATGCGGGGTCTTGATGGCGGGCTTATGGTCAGGCGGATTAATGAACTGGTTGAACTCTGCGGGCTTAAAGAGGTGGTTCATAAAGCGATTCATGAGCTCTCCAAAGGCTATAAACAGCGCGTTGGCTTAGCCCATGCGATGATGGGAGATCCCGAGATCCTGGTTCTCGATGAACCAACTTCGGGTCTTGATCCCAACCAGATTGTTGAGATCAGGCAGTTGATTAAGGAGATCGGCAAAGAGAAAACCGTGGTTTTCTCAACCCATATTTTAAGTGAAGCGGAGGCAACCTGTGACCGCGTCGTGATCATTAATCGTGGCGCTATTGTGGCTGATGGGGCGACCGAACGTTTAGCCAGTGAGTTTGGTGGCGGGGCCGTAGTTGATGTAACCCTGCGCTCTCCGGATGCGCAGCTGGTTACCTCTGAACTTCGACAGGTGGCCGGGGTTGAGCGCCTTGAGGAGCTTTCGGATACCGGTGAAAATCTGGTAAAAATGGCAATTTTTAGTAATGAAGATGATGATATCCGGCCAGCTCTCTACCGGGTGATTCGCGAACAGGGTTGGGATCTGCTCGATTTTCATCGGCGCTCCGAAACCTTGGAGAATGTCTTTGCCCAACTGACAAGGGAGAATTAATTATGAGTGGTACTTTAACAGTTTTCAGAAAGGAGCTTAGAGGTTTCTTCTTCTCTCCGATAGCCTATATTGTGATCACGACATTTCTATTGCTTTCGGGATGGTTTTTCTTTTCGACCTTTTTTCTCTATAATCAGGCCGAGTTGAGAAACTTTTTCAGTCAGTTGCCGATCATTTTTGCATTCATTGTGCCGGCTGTAACCATGCGCCTTTTTTCTGAGGAGCTCAATAGCGGCTCATTTGAACTGCTTTCGACCTTGCCGATCACTGATTTCTCAATTGTTATGGGTAAATTTATGGCGGCGCTCATTTTTATCGCTTTAATGCTTTTGCCGACAATCTCCTACGCTTTCAGCGCCGCTCTGCTTGGAGATCTCGACTGGGGGCCGGTATTCGGGGGTTATTTTGGAGCCTTGTTGTTGGCCGGAGCTTATGCCGGGATTGGTCTTTTGGCCTCATCCTTGACCAAGAACCAGATTGTTGCCTTTATTGTTGGGATGGCAATCTGTTTTATACTGACGATTTTTGATCGTATGCTCATCTTTGTGCCGGAGAGTGTGCTGTCGGTCTTTGCCTATCTTGGTTCAACAACTCATTTCCAAAATATCTCCCGCGGGATTATCGATACCCGGGATCTGCTCTACTTCTTAAGCATAATGTTTCTTGCCCTTTACGCCACAACCTTTGTGCTGAAAGAGAAGAGATAGGAGGTTTTTACTGTGAAGACGGATAATCGTATTGTAAAAAGCGGCCCTTTTGGTCGTTATGGTAAAATATTGCTCTATATTATTGTTGTGGTACTGATCAATCTTGTCGGGGTCACTCTCTTTAGCCGTTTTGATTTGACGGCCAACCGCGTCTATTCACTTTCACCGGCCAGCAAAGAGGTGGTTGCAACTCTCTCTGAACCCCTGACCTTTAAAGTCTTTTTTTCATCCAACCTGCCGGCTCCCTACAACGGAGTTGAGCGCTATGTGCATGATCTTCTGCAGGAGTATGCTCTGGCCGGGAATAAATATTTTAATTATCAGTTCCATAATCCCGGGGGTGATGATGAAGCTGCGGCTCAAAACCAGGAGTTGGCCCGCAGTTACGGTATTCAGCCGGTTCAGATCAGGGCCATCGAACAAGATGAAGTGAAATTTCAAAAAGCCTATATGGGGCTAGTCATAATTCATGGAGATTTGGTTGAAAGTCTTCCCGCGATCACGACAACCGAGGGGCTCGAATATAAGTTGACGACAGCTATTGGGCGGATGAATAACAAGATCAGTCGCCTTCTGGCCTTGCCGGAAAAGATCAAGGTCGAGCTTTTCCTCTCTTCATCCTTGGAACTTGTCGGTCCCTATATGAATCTTGAGAACCTGGATCAGTTGCCCGATTCAATCAGTGCCATGGTCAGCCGTCTCAATGATCAGCTCTATAACCGGCTGGAGTTCTCTTTTCATGACCCTTCAAAAGATTCGGTGGCGGCGAAAAAAGCGCTTGAGGGTCAGATTATGGAGCTTAAATGGAAGGATTTTAGTAATCGTCAGGGTCAAGTTATATCCGGTGATCACGGTTATGCCGGTTTGACGGTCTCTTTTTCCGAGCGCCGCCGGGATCTGCATCTTATTTCAGCGGTCAAGGTACCGATTTTCGGGACTCAGTATATGTTGGCTCCGGTTGAAGAGCTTGAAGCTATGCTTAATGTTGCGATTGAGGATGTGGTCGGCATTAATGAGAAGATCGGCTATCTTAGCAGTCATGGCACTCTGCCACTAGCTGCAGGGATGGCGATGCCGGGGCAGCCTCAGCCCGATGCGGCCTCCAACTTTAACGCTCTTTTAAGTCAGGAATATGCCCCCGAGATGATAACTTTGGAGAAGATGAGTTCTCTTGACGGGATCAGGACTTTGATTGTGGCGCGGCCGACGGAAACGTTTACCGATTACGAACTCTACCTGCTTGACCAATTCCTTTTGCAGGGCAATAATCTGGCCCTTTTCTATGATCCTTTCCGAGAAAAAATGCCGCCCCAGAATATGATGATGATGGGTCAGGGGCCCAGCTATGAGCCAGTGGCTACGGGGTTGGAGAGGTTGCTGGCCCACTATGGGGTAGAAGTCGGTAAAGCTTATGTTATGGATCAGGAGTGTTTTAAGCAGCAGCTTCCTCCAGCTCAGGGTGGGGGTGAGCGGGCCCTCTACTTTGCGCCTTTACTTGAAAATCAAAATATTAATAAAGATTATCCCTTTATCAAGAACATCAAAGGTCTGGTGATGATCAAAGCGGCACCGCTTACGGTTGATAGTAAAAAACTGGCGGGTGTCGATATTAAGGCGACAGAACTTTTTTCCTCTTCCGAGAGATCCTGGTTGATGGAGGGTCGTATCGACCTTAACCCGATGCAGATGCAGCCCCCGGCTGAGAGTTCTAGATTTGACCGTCACGCCCTGGCTTATCTGCTAGAAGGCTCTTTTGCGAGTTATTTCAGCGGCCGCCCGGTCCCGGAAAAGCCGCTCGACAGCGAAGCGACTCCTGAAGAGGAGGAGATTAAGGGCGGGGATGTAAAAGAAGAGGGTAAAACTCTGACTTCACTGGTTGCTGAAGGCGGGCTTGAGAGCCGCGGCGTGCGTCTCGACAAAGGTAAGCCAGGTCGCCTGATGGTGATCGGTTCAGCCGATATCCTGCGTAACAATATTGTTGATGAGGGGGGGGCAACTCCCAACGCCCAGCTTTTGATGAATTTGGTGGATTATCTTAACGACCGTCAGGATCAGGCGGTCTTGCGCAGTAAAACGCAGCGTTTTAACCCATTGGTCGATGTCGCTCCGGAGAGTCGCAGTCTGATTAAGGGTGCTAATCTGGTGGGACTGCCCCTGCTGGTCATCTTTGCCGGTCTGGTCGCCTGGTTAAGACGTGGTGGCCGCCGCCGTAAACTCAGACAAATGTTTGTGGAATGAATATGAGATTTACGACCCTTAAATTAAGAACTGGATGGTAAGGTTATGAAAAAAGAGTATATTTTATTAGTTATCGTAATTATCGGCCTCGGAGCCCTGCTTTTATATCAGAAAAAAGGGCGCACAAACTATCAACTGCCGAAACTTCCGGTCCTGGAAGAGGCCGCGGACCGGCTCACTCTGGAGAAGGGTGGCCAGGTTGTCGAGCTTTGCCTGATTGATGGCCAATGGGTGGTCGGATCGCAACAATATCGGGCCAATGCTGACCGTGTTGAAAAGATGGTTGCCGAGCTCAAAGGCCTGAAACTGACTGCTCTGATTTCGGAGAAGAAAAGTTATCAGCTTTATGAGCTGACCCCTGAAAAAAAACTTAAGGTTGCGCTTTTTAGCGCCGATCGGCTCCTGCGGGAACTTCAGATCGGGAAAAACAGTGCCTCATTACAGCAGACTTATGTGATGCTCAAGGATGATCCAAATGTCTATCAAGCTTTGGGTAACTTGAAAAGTAATTTTTTCACAACCGTTGCCGAGTTGCGCGATAAAAAGGTCCTTGAGATTGAGAGTGAAAAGCTGGCTGCTCTTAAAGAGGTTGTTTTGCAGCGGTCTGAAAATGGGAATAAACACGTGTTTAGCATGGTTAAAGTCAAACCTGAATCGGTTGATGGTGTGAAAACAGCTCAAACTCCGGTTGCCGGCTGGCAGCAGGAAAATGGGTTGCCGGTAGCGTCTGATGCGGTTGCTGAGCTCTTAAAAAACCTCTCTAACCTACAGTGTGAAAGCTTTATTGAAGATCGCCAGGCGGCAGCGTTCAGTGAACCTTTTTACCGAGTCGTCGTTAAGGGAGCGGGTCAGGAGTTTTCACTTGATCTTCTGGCACCTGAAGAGGGTAAATATCCGGCTCTCTCTTCCCAGTCTTCTGAACCTTTTTGGCTGCCGGGCTGGCGAGCGGAGAAAATTGTTAAGGAGTTTTCGGTCTACACCGGCCTCAAGGAGGGTGG
>JANTGZ010000046.1 GCA_024762675.1 Thermodesulfobacteriota bacterium
CCATCTGGTTGCCAAAGACTCCCCTTGTCGTCAAGCTTGCCCCTTGAATATTCCAATTGCCGCCTACCTTGACAAACTCTCTTCCGCTAAACCTCTGGAAGCTCTGGCTCTCTTGCGCGGCAGCAATCCAATGCCGGCAGTAACCGGCCGCGTCTGCCCCCATTTCTGTCAAAACGCCTGCAATCGCCAGGAGTTTGATGAAGCGGTTTTAATCGGTGACCTGGAACGCCATCTCGGGGATCTGGGGTTAGAATCTCCACATCCTGCATGCGCCGAAGAGAGATCTGAAAAGATTGCCGTCATCGGCGCCGGGCCGGCGGGCTTAAGTGCTGCGGCCTTTCTCGCTCGCCAGGGCCTTAAGGTCACCATCTTTGAAAAAGCCCCGGCCGCTGGTGGACTTTTGCGTTATGGTATCCCCGCTTACCGCCTGCCCCGAGAAATTCTTGACCGAGAGATAGACAATCTCCTTGAAAGTTACAATATAGATTTACAGTGCAATCGCAATATTGAACCATCGGATGTGCTGCAACTAAATAAAGAGTATTATAACATTATCTGGGCTCCAGGCCTGCAAAACTCCAGCCTGCCGACCCCGTGGCGCGCTATTCCACAAATCAAAGGTGCTCTGGAACTACTGGCGGCAATCAACCAAGGCGAAAACATTGACGGTAAGAATTTCATTGTCGTCGGCGGCGGCAATGCCGCCCTCGATACGGCCCGCTCACTCCTGCGGATGGGCAAGCAGGTTGAAATCGTTTACCGTAGAACAATTGCCGAAATGCCGGCTTACGAAGAGGAAAAAAAGCAAGCCCTTGACGAGGGTTTAGTAATCAATGAAAAGAGAGTAGTGGAAAAGATAGTGACCGCTGACAACACTTTGCAACTCTATATTCACAAAGCCCAAAGCAAAGACGGCCGGATAAGTACAGGAACTTTTCTAAAGACCATTGAAGCTGACTACCTGATCGCAGCCATCGGTCAGGAGAGCAACCTAAGCTTTGAAAATAACAATTCGGTCATCAAGGCGGGAGATTTTGACCATGGTGCAGCCACGGTAGCTGAAGCTCTAGCTTCCGGTCGCCAGGCAGCAGAGACCATCCTTGAGCAATTAGAGATTTCTCCTTCAACAGACGCCAGTAAAGGTTCGGAAAACCCGGCCATTGTCGAGAATGAACAGCTTCACTTAGAATACTACAGTAAAAAACCGGCCGTCGACGTTCCCGAACTTGACAGCCGAATCAGAAAAGAGAATTTTTCCGAGATCCGTCAAGGTTTAAGCGATGAGCAGATAAAAAGTGAGATAGAGCGCTGTTTTCATTGCGGCAGCTGTACCGCCTGCGGTATCTGCTGGTTCTTCTGCCCGGACGTTGCCATCGCAATTGACAAAGAGGAGAGTAACCCAGACCAACGGATACTCTTTGATTATGATCATTGTAAAGGCTGTGGTCAGTGTGCCGCGATCTGTCCCCGTGGGGTGATTGAGATGGAGGAGGATCATTAACATGCAGAAACAAGCTATCCTGCTGGGCAGCGATGCGATCGCGCATGGAGTCAGGCTGAGCCGCCCGGAAGTGATCTCTGCCTATCCGATCACGCCCCAAACCCATATTATAGAAACTCTCTCCGAAATGGTCGACAACGGAGAATTAAAAAGTCAATATATCAAGGTCGAATCGGAGATGTCAGCAATTGCTGCGGTTTTAGGTTCAGTTTCGGCCGGCAGTCGTTCTTTTACGGCCAGCAGTTCGCAGGGTTTGGCGATGATGCATGAGGTCCTGCACTGGGTTGCCGGAGCTCGCCTGCCCCTGGTCCTGGTCAATGCCAATCGGGCTTTAGGCGCCCCCTGGAATATCTGGAGTGACCAGAGTGACAGTTTTTCCCAGCGTGACACTGGTTGGTTGCAGATCTATTGCGAAACCTCTCAGGAAGCTCTCGACACGATCATTATGGCCTACAAAGCCAGTGAGCAATTGATGCTGCCGATCATGGTAATGATCGATGGCTTTATCCTCTCGCATACAATGGAACGACTTCTGGTTCCCGACCAGCAGATAGTCGATGACTATCTGCCAACTTACCGGGCACCCTACCATCTCGACCCCGACAATCCCATGACCTTTGGGGCCGCAGCCCATCCCGATCTATTCTATGAGTTGAAAAAAACACTCTCCGAAACCATGTCTGAAGCCCTGACGGTTCTCGACAATTGTCAAGTCGAGTTTGCGCAAAAATTTGGACGTTCCTATCAGCCGATAATGCGCTGTCTGGAAGGTAGCGAGAAAAGCGATACAGCGATAATCTGTTGCGGGGCGATGACCGGGACTGCACGCGTTGCGGTTGCCGATTTAAATAAAAGCGGCACTCCGACAGACCTCTTCAAATTACGACTTCTGCGCCCCTTTCCCAGTCAGGAGCTGTGTACCGCGCTGAAAGATAAAAAAAGGATTATAGTCTTAAACCGGGCCTGCTCCTACGGAGTCGGTGGTACTTTGAGCCAGGAAGTCCGCACCGCCCTCTATAATCTTCCGCAACGGCCCGTGGTTAATGATGTCATGATCAGTCTTGGCGGCAAAGAGGTCTTTCCCGAAACCATCGTCGAAGTGGTTAAAAATCAGGAACAGCTTTCGGCTGTTGATTGTAACTGGCTTAAAGATTGACCCGAAAATAACAACAAAGAATAATCCGCGGATTAAGCAGATGAACGTAGATAAAAGTCGGTTTTTAAATCTGCGAAAATCTGCGTAATCTGCGGACAACGGATTTTAACGGAATAGTAAATGAGCAACGTGAAAAGATCTCCGGCTGAAAACAGCTTCAGCAATGATACTGCATGGCAGATCACATCGGCTGAACATATGGAGAGTGGTCACATGGCCTGTCCCGGCTGTGGCGCTTCCTTAAGCATGCGCCATACCTTGAAAATCTTAGGGCCGCAAACAATAGTCGTCATGCCGGCCTGCTGCTGGGCGATTATTGCCGGCGGCCAACCGACCACGGCCCTTTCCACACCCCTTCTTCACACCCCATTTGCAGTGGCCGCAGCAGCAGCCACTGGGGTTCGAAGATCTCTGACCGCCAAGAGGAAAAAGGATATAACCGTCCTTGCCTGGGCCGGAGACGGCGGCACTTTTGACATCGGCCTTCAAGGCATTTCCGGAGCTGCGGAACGTCATGAAGATATGATCTACATCTGCTACGACAACGAAGCCTACATGAACACCGGCATCCAACAATCCTCGGCGACTCCGCATGGGGCCTGGACGACAACCACCCCGGGCGGCAAAGATTTTCAATACGGCAAAAAAGATATTATGGCAATTATCAAGGCCCATAATCCAAGTTACCTGGCCAGTGCCACGATCGCCTATCCGGAAGATTTCTATTTAAAAATAAAGAGAGCCAAAGAGGCCTCAGGTTTCCGCTTTATTCACCTTCTGGCGGCCTGCCCTTCGGGCTGGAAGATCGACTCCCAGGATGCCCTCAAGGTTACCCGGATGGCCGTCGACAGCGGGGTTTTCCCGCTTCTCGAAATGGGCAGTGACGGATCTTTTAAAGAGACCATAGAACCAGAGAAACCGATCCCGGTCCAAGAGTACTTGAAAGCCCAGGGACGTTTTAAAAAAATGTCTGATCTAGAGATTGAAACCTGGCAAAAAGAGATTGATTGATTCTCTGCTAAGCCGGCAAGACTTGTACTATACATGCTGTCATATCACTCGAAACAGTTTTTCACGCTTTTCTAGTATTTCGTAGTTCAAAATAATTATGGCCATTCGGTTTTTACATCATTAACAAGTAACCAAAACATACCACCAAAAGAGGACAAACGATCTTGAATTTTCTTAAAAAAATCTCTCAATTTATCGATACCGTAAATGAAAAAATCGGCTTGGGAGTCGCCTGGCTGACGACCTTGATGGTAGTTACAGTTGTCTATGATGTCGTCATGCGTTACGGCTTCAAAAAAGGCAATATCGCTGTCCAGGAGATGGAGTGGCACCTCTTTGCAGTTATCTTCCTGATCGGCGCCGCCTATTCGTTAAAAAAAGACGCGCATGTCCGGGTCGATATAATCTACACAAAACTCAGCACCAAACAGAAGGCCTGGATCGATTTTATCGGCACGTTTATCTTTTTGGTCCCTTTTTGCATCATTGTAATCTATGCCACCCGCAACTTCATAGAAAGTTCCTGGGCCGTCAGTGAAACTTCGCCTGATCCCGGTGGCCTGCCCGGCCGCTACATTCTTAAAGCGATGATTCCAGCCGGTTTTTTCCTTCTGATTCTCCAAGGTTTCTCACAAGCGATTAAAAATCTCCTCGTCATTATCGGCAAAGAGAACAAGGTGGCCCAATAATGGAATTAATTCAAAACAACTTACCGATAATAATGTTCGCCTCGGTCTTTTTTCTACTACTACTTGGCTATCCGGTCGCCTTCACCATCGGCGGCACCGCCCTCTTCTTTGGCCTTATAGGCTTCGGCCCCGGCTTTTTCGGGCTTCTACCTCTACGTATATGGGGAACGATGTCCAACTTTGTTCTCCTGGCCGTACCTCTCTTTATCTATATGGGAGTCATGCTGGAAAGATCAGGACTGGCCGAGGAACTTCTTGAAACCATGGGTCTGGTCTTTGCTCGGATCAAAGGTGGTTTGGCAATCTCGGTCGTTATCGTCGGGGCTCTACTGGGCGCTTCTACCGGCATTGTCGGAGCTACCGTAGTGACCATGGGTCTTTTATCCCTGCCAACCATGCTCAAGCGTAACTACTCAAAGACTCTTGCCACTGGAACCGTTGCCGCCTCCGGCACCCTGGGACAGATTATTCCGCCAAGCATCGTTCTGGTTCTCTTAGGTGACATCATGAATGTCCCGATTGGAGACCTCTTTGTTGGAGCCGTCATTCCCGGTCTGCTTCTCGTCGTTCTCTACATTATCTACATCGCGATCATGGCTAATATAAAGCCGGAGTGGGCCCCGCCAATTCCGGCTGAAGAGCTCGCCGGTATCAGCAAAGCCCAGATGCGGAAAAAGGTAATGACCTCGCTGATTCCTCCACTATTTCTGATCTGTGCCGTCTTGGGAACTATTTTTGCCGGCATTGCCTCACCAACCGAGGCCGCGGCCCTTGGAGCTGTTGGAGCCACCTTTCTGACTCTGGTCAAAAGAAAGCTGACCATGGAAACAGTCATGGAAGTAATGACCAGCACAACCAAGTTGACCTGTATGGTGTTTATTATTCTGGTCGGTGCGACAACCTTGGGACTGGTATTTAGAGGCTTAGGTGGTGACGCCCAGGTACGCGAACTAATCGGTGCTCTCCCTTTTGGTAAATGGGGAGTTTTAAGCGTCATCATGGGAATTATCTTTATCGCCGGATTCTTTCTTGATTTCATCGAAATAACCTTTATCTTCGTCCCGGTTTTGACCCCAATCATGGTAGAGATGGGGGTTAACCCTCTCTGGCTGGCCGTCCTGATTGCTGTCAACCTGCAGACCTCATTTCTAACACCACCTTTTGGCTTTTCACTTTTCTATCTAAAAGGGGTAGCCCCTGCGGGGGTTGAAACCATCGACATATATAAAGGTATTATCCCTTTTGTAATTATTCAGCTTGTCGCCATGGCGGTTCTCTGCTTCGTCCCCGAATCGGTGACCTGGCTGCCACACATCCTTTTAGGTGATTAACTGAACTTTAACGCATCTGGCGTATGGCAAGAGTGTAGATCCTTTTAAAGAGCTCGTCTGGAATATTGGTCTGCCAATAACCAGACCATCCGGCAACCAGATAAAATAATAAAAAGGTTAGGATAACGGCCAGCGGTAACCAGATAAGAGAAACTTTTTTCCGCCCCAGCAATGATAGATTAAGGCAACCCGAAATCGGGCAGGCGGCCACACATTCCAGACAGCCAACACATTCTGGATCCAGGATCACACTTTTTTGGGCCACCCGCAGGCTCTGGGTACAGGCCGACTCACATTTTTTGCAGTCGATACATAAAGAGTGTTCTCGCCGAATCTGAAGAGGGCTCAAGAAAGCCAGAAGACCGAGTAAGCCTCCATAGGGGCAGAGATAACGACACCAAAAATTGCGCAGGAGAAAAGATACCAGAAAGATAAAACCGATCACTGCCAGAGCCGTAAGTGAAGGATGGAGAAAAAAGAGCAGCATCTTGGCATCAACCATCAGGTTATAGGGCGAACGCATAAAACCTTCTATGGCCTTGATATTCATCTTCCAACCGATAAGATAAAGGAAAAAAGCCAGAAGCAGGTACTTCAAAGATAAGAGGGGGTAGTCAAGCCACTTTGGAGGATGCAGAAGTCTGCGAAAACGAGAGACCAAGATTTCTTGAAGGTTAAAAATAAAGCCGACGGGACAGATCCAGCCGCAAAATCCTTTGCGGAACAATAGAGCAATTACCAAAGCGGCAATAAAGATAGTCAGACCAGCCGGATGCAGACGGTCAAACTCTCCGGTCAGGATCAGTTTTTTCAAGCTGACCAAGGCTCCGACCGGCAGAAAAGCTTCAACCGCCGGCGGCCGTGATACATAATCGCCGCCAACTGTGGCCCAGGTAAAAAATCTATAAAATCGGTAGCCGACCCACAGACAAAAAACTGCAAAAGAGCCCTGAACCAAAAGGCGAAGAAGAGAGAGATATTTCTTGCAAACCTCGTTGTACACTAAAAAACTCCTGATACCGGAAAGTCAACCCAAAAGTGGAAAAAAGGGCCGTTCCTAAATCAATCGGAACGGCCCTTTTCAATAACACTTAGTTCACAACCTTACGAGAAGGCACAAAAACTGTTTTAGAGATGTTTCAGTTTAGCGTAACGCTCCTCGGAGATCGCATTCCACTCGTCATACTGCTTTTTGAAAGCAATATAGGATTCACAGATTTTTTTGGTCAGAGGATCTTTAGCGGCCAACTCTACAAGCAGCTCATCACTGTATTTTTTGAGCTGGGCCAAAACTGCATCGGGGAACTGACGCACCTGTACATTATGTTTTTCAACCAACTCTTTGAGGTATTTATTATTTTTCGCTTCAAATTCACACAGTGACCACATATTTGACTTGGCGCAAGCAGCATCGATAATCGCCTGCAGATCTTTCGGCAAGGCATCATATTTCTTTTTATTGACCATACACTCAAGCGTGGTTCCCGGCTCATGCCAACCAGGTGAATAGTAGTATTTGGCGGCTTTATAGAAACCCATCTTGCTGTCATGGTAGGGGCCGACCCACTCAGTCGCATCAATAACACCGCGATCGAGATTGGTATAGATCTCGCCTCCGGCAACTAATACCGCATTGCCGCCAGCTTTGGCCAGTACTTTGCCGCCCAGACCGGGGATCCGCATCTTTAAACCTTTCAGATCGGCGATAGTTTTAATCTCTTTATTAAACCAACCACCCATCTGAACGCCGGTGTTACCGGCCGGCCAGCCTTTAAGGTTAAATTTAGCATAAAGTTCATCCCAAAGTTCCTGTCCGCCCCCGGCCACAAGCCAAGCGTTCATACCTTGGGCATTGAGACCAAAAGGGACGGCCGCGAAAAACTGAGTCGCAGGATGTTTTCCGGCCCAGTAATAGGAGGCCCCGTGCCCCATCTCAACGGTTCCGGAGCTGACGGCATCAAAAACCTGCAAGGGCGGCACCAGTTCGCCACCACCGTAGACTGTGATATTAAGACGGCCGTCACTCATCTCTTTGATCCATTTAGCGGTATAGTCCGCCGCTTCACCAAGAACCGGAAAGTGCGGCGGCCAGGTGGTTACCATCTTCCAGTTGTAGACCTTTTTCGCTGAAGCTTTACGAGGTTTTAAAGCCAGACCGGCAGCCCCGAGACCAACAGCACCAACCCCGGCTTTTTTCAAGATATCACGTCTTTTCATTGCTTACGCCTCCTTTTTTAATTATCAGACACAAAAACCCTAAAACAATATTATACCGAAGCACATTAACTACTCCTCGAAACAGTTAGTGTCAAGCATAAATCATCAAAAAAGAGTTAAGAATTGCACTTATATCCATATCATGATGTTTGTATGCCAAATAGGCGGGCTGCGTTAGTGCCGCAGATCATCTCACGCTGTATCTCGTCAAGTTGGGTTTCAGCAATATCCTTAAAATAGCGTCGCGGACGCAATAGAGGAAAATCACTGCCAAATAGAACCCGGTCAAAACCGGCCATCTCCCCACCCAGGCGATATATATCATTTTTAAAGAGGTAGGGGGTTGCGGCGGTATCATAATAGAGGTTTTGCACAACCTCGGAAAACTCTTTTTTCAGCAGGTGATAGAAAGGGAAACCACCTCCCCAGTGGGCGAAAATGGTCGGCACATCGCCATAAAGTTTAAGGAAACGGTAGAGGTGGCGGAGCTTGACATCACTTTTCCCTGGATAGTTATGACCCACCGGTTCATTGGTATGCAGCATCAGAACTTTCTTGTAGTTACGTAACACTTCAATAACCGGAAGAAATTGATCTACCACCTTTTTACTGAAACCTTCTACATAAAAGGCAAGTTCACCAACTCCATGTAAACCTTGCACAAGACATCTCTCACTCTCTAAAGCGGCAGCTTGGGGCTCAGCAAAACCAAAACAGGCAAGTCCCATAAGATGTTCAGGATGGCTTTTGACCTGTTCAATCACATAATCATTGCAAAGTCTGGAGATCCCGGCATCACGCCAGGGAAATCCAAAAACGACAGATCTATCAACCCCATCTTCAGCCATCACAGACAGCAACTCTTCAGCCCCCACGAGACGTGATTTCGGTGACGCATAAAGAAGTTCGAAATCGGGTTCACCAACAAAAAACCTCTCACGCTGATTACGGATCTCAGGAGGAAATATATGGACATGTGCATCAATTTTCATAAAAACCACAACTAAATAACTTGACAAATAAAATATATTAAGATGATAATGGCTACAACATTAACATATTATTATACATTTACGCAAAAGATTTTACCTTTTGAAAATAAAATCGACTATGCAGAACCAAAACCAAACCCTGCTTAAACTCATCGACACAATCACGGATCTTATATTCTACCGTGATCTTGATGGCACCTTTCAGGCTTGCAACCAGGCCTACGCCGATTATGCAAATAAAACTATATCCGAGATTGTCGGCCGCAAGCTGCATGAAGTTTTGAAGAAAGATGAGGCTGACAGATATCAGGAACTCGACCGTATTGTAATTGAAAGCGGCGAGCATCACCAAGCAGACTTATGGTTACAACACCCTGACGGAAGCAAGCGTTGTTACGATACTATGCGTACTCCGCTCCTTGATTCTCAAGGCAAAATAATCGGAGTTGCCGGCATCTGTCGTGACATCACCGAAAAAGACCGCTTACGTAAGTTGGCCATGGCTGAAGACTATAAGTACCGGGCCGCCCTTGAAGCCAGTCCCGACCCGATCGTCGTCTACAATATGCTGGGAGAGGTAGACTATGCCAATCCGGCCTTTATCAAGACTTTCGGCTGGAGTCTGGAGGAGTGCAAAGGTCGAAAAATGGATTTTGTCCCTGATGATAACTGGACGGAAACCCTGGATATGATTGACAAAGTTAAGCGAGGTGAGAGTTTCAACAGCATTGAAAGCCAACGTTTCACTAAAGGAGGGGACAAGATTACCGTAAGCATCAGCGGTGCCATGTATCGTGATTCAGATGGCAACTTGCAGGGAAGCATCATAACCTTAAGAAATACCACCATACAAAAGAGACTGGAAAAGCAGCTTCATCAGGCCCAAAAAATGGAAGCCATAGGAGCCTTGGCCGGTGGCATAGCCCACGATTTCAATAATTTACTGACCGCAATTCAAGGGCATATCTCGATCATCCAGATGAAAACCGACATAGAGCCACTTCTAAAGAAAAATTTCTCCGGGATTGAAATGATCATTGTCCGCGGCGCCAACCTAACCAAGCAACTCTTAGGTTTTGCCCGTGGTGGTAAATACCAGCTCGAAGTGCTCGACCTTAACCAGGCTATAAGTGACAGCCTTGAGCTCTTTGCCCGAACTCACAAAGATCTCATCATCACTACCAATCTGGCTGAAAACCTTCATCGTATTGAAGCCGACCATGGACAAATCGACCAGGTACTCCTGAATCTCTACGTAAACGCCTGGCAAGCTATGCAGGTTCAGGAAGAGAGTCCCGAACTGACCATTGAGACTACTAACTATGAGATTAAAGGTCAGCAAAACCTGCAGCTTGCACCTGGCAGTTACGTCAAGACATCAATTTCAGATAATGGTCAAGGCATGGATGAAGAGACACAAACTAGAATCTTTGAGCCCTTCTTTTCGACCAAACCGAGAGGTGAAGGCACCGGCCTGGGTCTCTCTTCAGTTTATGGCATAATCAAGAACCATAGCGGTATAGTTTCAGTAAATAGCGAGAAGGGAACCGGATCAACCTTCAACATCTTCCTGCCCGCAGTCAAAAGAAGCGCTAAAGAGACGGAAAAAGTCGACCAAAAGATAGTAACCGGTCATGATACCATTCTTCTGGTTGATGATGAAACAATTGTCAGGGAGGTAAACCAGGAAATCCTTTCTGAACTAGGATACAGGGTCTTTGCGGCCTCTAATGGCCGCCAGGCCCTTGATATTTACCAAAAGAAGGGAACAAAAATAGATCTGGTAATACTCGACATGATCATGCCGGAGATGAACGGAGCCGAAGTCTTCACAAAGCTCAGAGAACTCAACCCAAAGGTTAAAGTCCTGCTTGCCAGCGGCTATAGTGTTGATGGTCAGGCCGCTAAAATTATGGCCTTAGGCTGTAATGGGTTTATCCAGAAGCCCTTTACCTTGGAGCTGCTGTCAAACAAGATAAATAGAATTATACAGGAAGAGAGTTCAAGCTAGGAATCAGGTAATTTTGGTGGCCTGTTTGGATTCGGCTAAACCAGATTTGAGATTATTGATAACTGCGAAAGTTTTGCGGTGGAGCCGCAAAAGCTGTAAATTCATTCTCTAGTACCCCAAGAGATTGGCCGCTAAATAGCGAAATCAATCTCAGTTGCGCTTTACTGCGACCATTCTGAAAAACGATAAAAGGTTGCAGAACCAACCCGTAACGCCCCTCATTGCGACACTTCTGCGTTAAAAAATCGACTGTTTTCTGATTGGAGGCAGACAGGCTGAAAACCTCCATACTTGAAAAAGTACTGAGCAGGCCAGCGATAGAACGCGTAGCCTGACCGGTAAAGTACGGGTTGGGAGTCAGGTTCTTTACCGGAGTGATATATAATTTTACCGGTAACGGCAAAAAGACGTGATCACCCTCGTTAAACTGGTCACGCCCTTCGTCAGCAATGGCACGATTAAGATGTCCAGCTGACTCACTGACAGTTACTGACCCGCGATAGACCTTAGCCGAACGGATCTCGGCTTCACTTCCAGCACCTTCCTGAGAAGCTTCAGCCGCATCGCTAAAAACCAACAGTTCAGCCCCATAGGAGGGTACCAGGTCGCCGGAAAACTCAATAACTACCTCATCCTTCTCAGGCAGGAGGGCCACCACCTCACCATTTGCTGAGACATTGGCATTAAGTTTTTCAAAAAGTATCGCAAAAGAGCTCTCTAAAGTAGCGGCATGGGCTATGCGTACTCCAAAAAATGAGAGACCTAAGATAGACACCAAAAGCAAGAAGGGCCAACGCCCGAATGCTGATTCTTTCATAAGTAGTGTAATTTTAATTCTCCTGAGCGGGCCCGGCAGATAATATAACTATACACTTAAAACTTTAATAATCCGTTCGCCGGCCTCATTGAGACGCTCTTCCGGAACCGTCAGTGAAATCCGAAAATAACCTTCGCCGGCGTCCCCGAATCCATTACCGGGAGTAACTACGACTCCGGCTTTCTCGAGAAACATTGACGAAACCTCAGCTGAGGTCATCCCTTCCGGGTTATTTATCCAGAGATAGAATGTCGCTTTTGGAGAGGCTAAAGTAAAACCGGCTTTAGTCAGAAAAGAGACCATCAAATCACGCCGATTACGGTAGATATCACACATCTCCTTCACACATTGTTGGTCAGCGCTCAAAGCCGTGATCGCGGCTTCCTGTATAGCCTGAAAGGCTCCGGAATCGATATTGGTCTTGACCTTACCAAGACCTGAAATAAGTTTTTGGTTGCCAATCGCAAAACCGATGCGCCACCCGGTCATATTGTAGGTTTTAGAAAGCGAATGGAATTCAATACCAACCTCTCTCGCACCGGGAACCTCGAGGAAGCTTAAGGGCTTATAACCATCATAAGCCATCTCCGTGTAGGCAGCATCGTGACAAATAATAATATTGTGACGGGCCGCAAACTCGACTACTTTAAGATAGAAGTCGTAATCTGCCACCGCCCCGGTAGGGTTATTGGGATAGTTGATAAACATCAACTTAGCTTTAACGGCAACTTCTTCGGGAATAGAGTCAAGATCGGGCAGGAAAGCATTATCCGCCTTAAGCGGCATCATGTAAGGGACGCCGCCGGCAAAGCTCGTAGCAATAGCATAAACCGGATAACCAGGATCGGGAACCAGAACATAATCTCCTGGATCGATAAATGCCAGCGGCATATGGGCGATCCCCTCTTTTGAGCCAATCAGCGAAACCACCTCGGTAGCCGGGTCAAAAGTAACCCCGAAACGACGCGCAAACCAGTCCGCTACGGCCTGTCGATAAGAGAGCATTCCAACATACGACGGATACTGGTGATTCTCACCTTTAGTCGCCGCAAGTTGCAAAGTTTGAACAATATGGGCAGGCGTCGGCATATCCGGATCACCAACACCAAGATCAATCACATCAACACCTTGCGCTTGAACCGCAGCTTTTTTTGCATCAATCGCAGCAAAAAGGTAGGGCGGCAACTGTTTTATTCTCTCGGCATACTCAATATTAAGTTTCGTACTCACGAATTTCTCCTGAAACAGACTGCTAAATCGCAAAAAAAAGCCGCCTGACTTACAATAATTCTTTTAAAAAACTGTAACTATCACAAAAAGGGACACCGCCAAAACAGTGCCCCCACGGGTTAAAACAATTGCACTCGTTTAAATTAAAACTGGTAGATCTCAGCACCGTAGGTTTTAATCCACTGGCTGCGCAATATTTCTTTGGCTTCCTGAATCTCGTCAACTTCTATAATTAATATAGCATCATCACCTTTCAAGGTAATGAAAGGATAAAGGGTTTCAACATTAACCCGAGCCTCTTTTAAAGCCCGCAAAACAATATTGAGTCCGCCCGGATGATCCGGAGCTCCGACCGCGAGAACCTCTTTGCTATGGACAGCAAAACCATTGGCCATCAACACATTATAGGCCTGTTCCGGGGTATCAACGATGATCTTGAAACGATCAGGGTTGAGCTCGGAACAAGCCATAAAACCTTTAATATTAATCTGCTCTTTTTCTAAAAGTTCACAGATCTGATTGAGACGTCCCGGGGTATCGTCAATAGCTATGGAAAGTTGTGTTATAGACATTAAAAACTCCAACAAAGGTGTATTGATTTGCTCTTTTACTAACGAACTCACAAAAGGGAAATCTAAGAGAAATATTCAGTGCCTCTGATCACAGCCTGACGGCTGATTTCGACAAGTTTCTTCTTCTTTCCCATAAGATATTCTAAACTGGTAAAGATGGCTTCATGGCTCGGAACTCCCGCCAACTTGGCAAAAGCCCCCAACATAACCATATTTGCCGAACGAACACCACCCAGTTCAATGGCAATATCACTGGCTGGAATTGAGAAAACATCGATATCAAGGCGCTCAGGAATCTCCTCAGCTACCGATGAATCGTAGATCAATTTCCCACCAGGTACCAGACGGTTAATAAAAACTACAGCTGAGGGTTGGTTAAGGGCGACCACAATATCGGGAGCAGAGGCCACCGGTGAAGCGATCTCTTCGTCAGCTATCGTAAGCGTACAGTTTGCGGTACCACCCCGCATAGCCGCACCATAAGCCGGCAAATAGGTAGAGTGAAAACCTTGAAACATAGCCGCGTTACCCATAATATTAGCGAGGGTCATAACCCCCTGGCCCCCTGAACCGGCACAAAGCGTCTTAACTATCATGATTTTTCCTTCCTTCTCTCTTCACGCCTATCGGTCAACAAGCCGGGTTTATACTCTTTCACCATCTCTTCATCAATCCATTTACAAGACTGTACCGGCGTCATCTTCCAGTTTGTCGGACAGGGCGAAAGAACTTCAACAATCGAATACCCCAAACCTTCAACCTGGGTCTGGAAAGCGTTACGAATGGCTTTTTTAGTCTTTTTGATAGCAGCTGGGCTGGAAACCGAAACTCGTTCGGCATAAGTAACCCCGGGGAAATTGGCAACGACATCGGTAATATGCAATGGATAACCGTCAACTTCGGGGTTTCGACCGACCGGTGAAGTCGTCGTACTCTGACCAATCAGAGATGTCGGAGCCATCTGTCCGCCAGTCATGCCGTAAACTGCATTATTTATAAAAACAACACATATATTCTCGCCTCGGTTGGCCGAATGAATGGTCTCTGCGGTACCAATCGCCGAGAGATCACCATCGCCCTGATAACTGATCACAAAAAGTCCCGGTTTGGCCCGTTTAGCACCAGTCGCAATAGCTGTACCCCGGCCATGCGCTGACTCAATAACATCAAAATCAAAATAATTATAGGCCAGAACCGCACAACCGGCCGGGCAAACCAGATAAGCCTGTTTACCAAGGTCCATCTCTTCAAGCAGTTCAGCAACGATGCGGTGTACAATCCCATGCCCACACCCGGGACAGTAGTGACTGACCACATCTTTTTTATAATATTTAGGCCAATTATTTATAAGTTCCATATATCTTACCTTTATTTTAGCATCCGTCGGTAATAACGATGAATAACCCGTGAAAACTCAATCGGTGTCGGGATAACTCCACCAGGACGACCGTGAAATTCAACTTCAACCTGATTTCCCCCTAGAGCCAATTTAACATCTTCCAGCATCTGACCAGTACTCATCTCAAAAACCAGGAAATTTTTTACCTGATACGCAACCTTTTGTAATATTTTATCAGGAAAAGGAAAGAGCGTAACTGGCCGTACCAAGCCGACTTTGAACCCCTCTTTGCGGGCCCGTTTAATGGCACCTTTAGCAATTCTGGCCGTTGTACCGTAGGCAACAACGGCAAAATCGGCATCATCCATCATATAGAGTTCACAAAGAGTCTCTTTCTCTGCCATCTCTTTGTACTTACGCACCAATTTCCAGTTGTGGCGCTCCATTGCCAAACCATCAAGAATCAGAGAAGCTTGATAACGGCTTGCACCCTCACCACGCCCTTTTAAAGCCCATGGTTTTTCGGGTAAGTCAGTTATCGGCTTGGGGAAAACCACCGGCTCTTTCATCTGCCCCATCATCCCGTCACCAAGTAGCAATATGGGGGTCCGGTATGTATCTGCCAATTCAAAAGCTTTAACCGTCAAATCAGCGAGTTCCTGCACCGATGCCGGAGCCAGGACAGGAGTACGGTAATCGCCATGTCCGCCACCTCTGGTAGATTGAAAATAGTCTCCCTGGGCCGGAGCAATATTGCCAAGCCCGGGTCCGCCACGCATCATATTGACAATGACTGCAGGGAACTCGAACCCAGCCAGAAAAGAGAGACCTTCCTGTTTTAAACTGACCCCGGGACTGGAAGATGAAGTCATCACCCGAGTTCCGGTAGAGGCCGCCCCGATCACCATATTGATAGCCGCTGTCTCACTTTCAGATTGCAGAAAGACACCGCCGACTTTTCGCATATTTGCAGCCATATACTCACCCAGCTCATTCTGGGGAGTAATCGGATAACCAAAGTAACATCTGCAACCAGCCCGAATCGCCGCCTCGGCAATACAATGGTTACCGCTCGTAAAAACCTTATCCACTATACACCTCTATCGCCATATCAGGACAGACCTGAGCACACATCATGCAACCGATACAAGCCTCGGGCTTGACCGGCTCAGCCGGGTTATAACCCATACGATTCAGTTTTGCGGAGACCCCTAAGACCTCTTTCTTACAAAACTCTATACATAATCCGCAACCTTTGCAAAAATCGCGGCGCACCTTGACTGTAAAAACCTTATCTTTTTTACTCATCTCAAATACTACACTCTCAGGACCAAAACCATAAGAAGCATTCCGGTAAATACTTCAACAAAAAAAGTTACCGACAAAGAAGACGGAAACTGTTAACAAATGAAATAAAAAAATTCAAGCTTTATTTATTCCTATACATGAATAAATGGTCACGGGCTCGGTGATAGTTTAGTGAAATTTATCTTTTCTGATTGCCATCCAACAAAAAACCGAGCCGTTAAAGCTCGGTTTTTTGTATTAACCATCCTTGTTGCAGTAGTTGCAAGACTCCTGCCGAATAAGGATGCTAAGCTACATTTTCGCGAATCCAGTTAATCGTTTCATCGACCGGACTACCGGGCGTAAAAACTGCCTTGATTCCGGCTTTAATAAGAACTGGAATATCATCTTCAGGAATGATACCGCCACCAAATACCGGAATATCGTCGGCACCTTTCTCGACCAGAAGCTCGACAATTCTCGGGAAAAGATACATATGGGCACCAGCCAGACTACTGACCCCGATCACATCAACATCTTCTTGAATCGCAGTTGCAACAATCTCCTCCGGGGTCTGATGCAGACCGGTGTAAACCACCTCAAAACCTGCATCCCGCAACCCGCGGGCGATAATCTTAGCGCCACGATCGTGACCGTCGAGACCGGGCTTGGCAATCAATACTTTAATTTTTTCATCACTCATGGGTCAAATCCTTTTTTAGTTATTAAAACATGCCGGGATCGGTGTAGCGGCCATAAACCTTACGCCAACAGTCACAAATCTCTTGGACACTGACATATGCTTTTACCGCTTCAATAAGGTGCGGCATCAGGTTTTCTGTACCTCGGGAGGCATCTTCAATCGCTTTGAGACAAGCTTCAACCTTGGCCGCATCACGGGTCTCTTTAACCTTGGCAAGGCGCTTATGCTGGCGTTTCTCAACGACTGGGTCGATGGTTAACAGGTCAACCTTCAAGGTCTCATCCATCTGATATTTATTGACCCCGACGATTGTCTTTTCTCCTTCATCTATCTGGCGCTGATAGTTATAGGCGGCATCAGCAATCTCTTTTTGTGGAAAACCGACATCAATGGCTTTGAGAATACCACCCATATCATCAATTTTATGAATATAGTCAAGGGCTTTACTCTCCATCTCATTGGTCAGAGACTCAATAAAATAGGAACCGGCCAGAGGGTCGATGGTATTGGTAACACCAATCTCCTCGCCGATAATCTGCTGAGTACGCAAGGCGATCGTCACTGCATGTTCAGTCGGCAGAGAGAGCGTCTCATCAAGCGAGTTGGTATGCAGCGACTGAGTACCACCAAGAACCGAGGATAGCGCCTGAAAAGAGGTCCTGACAACGTTGTTGTAGGGCTGCTGAGCGGTCAAAGAGCATCCCGCCGTCTGGGTATGAAAACGCAAAAGCAAGGATTTGGGATTCTTGGCCCCGAAACGATCACGCATTATACGGGCCCACATCCGACGAGCCGCTCGATATTTGGCAACCTCTTCAAAAAAATCAACATGGGCGTTGAAGAAATATGAAAGGCGCGGAGCAAAATCGTCAACATCCAGACCACGATCAACACAGGCCTGAACATAGCCGATGCCATCAGCAATCGTAAAAGCAAGTTCCTGGACTGCTGTCGACCCGGCTTCACGGATATGGTAACCGCTGATACTGATAGAATTCCAGCGCGGCACCTCTTTGGTGCAAAACTCTACCGTATCAACAATAATCCGCATTGATGGTTCGGGCGGCAACATAAAAGTTTTCTGGGCGATAAACTCCTTGAGCATATCATTCTGGATGGTTCCACCGATCTTATCGCGACTCACTCCCTTCTTTTCAGCTGTCGCAATATACATCGCCAAAAGAATTGCAGCTGGAGGATTAATGGTCATCGAGGTTGTGACCTTATCCATAGGGATACCCTCAAAAAGGATTTCCATATCAGCCAGAGTATCAATTGCCACTCCGCACTTTCCAACTTCGCCCAATGACATTGAGTTGTCAGAGTCATAGCCCATCAGGGTCGGCATATCAAAAGCCGTACTCAAGCCGGTTTCACCATGATCCATCAAGTAGTGAAAACGGGCATTGGTCTCTTCGGCTCCTCCCATTCCAGCAAACTGGCGCATCGTCCAGAGACGGCCCCGGTGCATACTGGCCTGTACCCCTCGGGTATAAGGAAACTGGCCGGGGAAACCCAGGTCCTTATCATAATCGAGTTCACCAACATCTTCCGGGGTGTAAATATTCTTAATCTCTTCATCAGAGACCGTGGAAAAACGCTCAAGGCGTTCCGGAGCTTTCGCTAAGCTCTTCGCCAAGAGTTTCTCCCACTCCTGATGGCGTTCCGCGACCCTTTCTAAGGTTTCTTTCGTAAACATCTAATCTCTCCCTGTAAAATAGTGACCAGTAGTCAGCAAGTCAGTCACCGGTGCCTTTTAACGACAACTGGCAATAACTATAAGCGACCCAATATCTGCTGGGCAATAACCAGGCGTTGAATCTCCGAAGTCCCTTCGTAGATGGTTGTAACTCGCACATCTCGATAAAGTCTTTCGACCGGATACTCAGCCGTATAGCCATTACCGCCCAGAACTTGAACCGCTTGGTAACAGGCCCGATTTGCAGCCTCTGAAGCGTAGAGTTTAGCCATTGACGCCTGAGTCGTAAAAGGCTTTTTCTGCTGCTTTAAGAAAGCCGCCTGCATAACCAGCAGACGGGCCGCTTCAAGCTCAGTATAAGTATCGGCAATCCTCCATTGCAACCCCTGGAAAGTGGCAATCGGACGACCGAACTGTTCCCTCTCTTTGGCATAATCACTGGCATAATCGATAGCTTCAAGACCAATCCCTAACGCCAGTGAAGCGATCCCGAT
>JANTGZ010000047.1 GCA_024762675.1 Thermodesulfobacteriota bacterium
TTGAGGGGACCGAGTTCAAAACCACAAAAAGTCGTAAGCCGGCAACGGCGGCCAAAACCAGCAAACCAGCCGGCAAAGCCGTGGTTGCTGATGTCGACGGTGATGAAATTACCTTAAATAAAGGGAAAAGCGCCGGATTTAAAAGTGGTCAAACGGTGACCATCTCCCGCAAAGGCAAGGTTATCAAGGATCCGAGTACGGGAAAAGTTCTGAAAATAAAATACAAAACCGTTGGCAAAATCAAGTTAACGGAAGTTGAAGAGGCTTATTCGGAAGGCTCGGTGATCAGTGGTTCCGATTTTAAAGTGGGGGATATAGTTCGCTGACGATGCGTATAACCTGTCCTCAATGTCATGCCCGGTGCCGCCTGAAAGATGAGACTATAATCAACGATGCGAGCCAGGGTAAATGTCCAGAATGTGGCCACGTTTTTCCTATCCCGCCAGGCGTCATCCGGAAAGAACCGGCCACCAGTGACCATTTTGACAAATCAAAAAAAGCCGGGTTCGGCCCCGGCTTTAAAATACATGAGATAGGAAGCTTTCTCAAACGCAACCGACCCTTCGGAAAGCCTTCACGATTCTGGCTTCTTACCGGTTTAAGCCTGACTGCTCTTCTAGCCGTCCTCTTTTTCGGCCCGGGAAAAACATCTCCACCCGGATCCCTGCGAGACATTGCAACAAAACCTTCGCCCACAACCACCAAACAACCAGCAAAGTTTATCCTTAACCCCCAAGCCCAAAGCAAAGCGATTACACAAATAAAACATCACGCCCTGGTTGGTGATGCCAACATCAGCATCACCAACAACCAGATCCAACTTGCCCTGCTGGTTACAGGCAACACCCCGGTAACCTATGCCGAACGTCTAGGACGACAATTTGCCCACTACCTGAAAGAACAACTAACTGTAGTAGCCCACCAACAAGAACGTGAGCCCATCATCAAGGTATCCGTCTACTATCCAGGCGGAACCAGAATTGAGGTTGCAACCAATGACCAGAGCGGCGAAGAGGAGGTTCTGCCACAATCACATTATCAAAGATAAATGCGGGATGTCGCATTATTCATCCATCACCGTCGGCTTGAAAAAAACGTAAGGTTTGACAATAATACCGGAGAAGAGCCCACCGCTGATTTCCCACTCTGCAACCTGATTCGGGGTTGGGCGAACCAGATTACCATTCTCGAGCCATGCCTTAATCTGGACAACCCGGTCTTCAGCGACCTCAACCGCCACCTCGACAAGATCAAGCTTTTCCGCTACCAGAAAAAGAGCCCCTCGCTGCTGGTGCGGTCTCAACCAGGACCAGCTCACCGTACCGACATCACCTTTAAGTTTAGCGGCCAACAAACTATTTTCCGACACTTTTACGCTCCACCAGACCCTGGGCATTACGCCGCATATGCTGCCACTCTTCAGCATCAAGACCCGCTCCTAAAGCGATCTTTTCAGCCCTTTCAAGAGAAACCAGGTCACCAGGAACATGAGCGTCGTTATTGAGCAGTAACTGGGCGCCTGCTTGCCGAGCGACCCGGGCAACATGACCATTGGCCAAAGAGTGACCGCGGCGCGTCGTAATCTCGAGAAAAACCCCTTGGCGGGCCGCCAGTTTGGCTTCTTCTAAAGAGATCAAACCGGGATGGGCCAGGATATCAACCCCGGCCTCAAGAGCTGCCCGATTGGTTCCCGGGGTTACCGGTTCAACCAGGGTTTCACCATGAACCACCACAATAGCCGCCCCCAGAGCTCGAGCTCGTTCAACACAATCACCAATCAGAGGCGGCGGCACATGGGTGAGTTCGACCCCCGCTAGCAGGGTTATCTCAATCTCGTCGGCTAAGGCCTTACAAATGTTAATCAAGCGCGGCAGAACAAAATCAAGATTGGAAAAATCAACATGATCAGTAAAAGCCAGAGCCCGGTAACCCGACACCTGGGCCCGCCGGGCGAGCTCCGCCGGCACCAGCGCCCCGTCACTGAAAATCGTATGCGTATGCAAATCAATCATAATTTTCTCTCTCCACTAAAAAGCATCCATAGACGAGCCCCAAGATAACCTCCAGCCCCATCGGCCAGCAGATCCATCCAGGAAAACTCACGTCTCGGAACAAAATATTGGTGAATCTCGTCACTTAAACCATAAAGCAGGGTGAAGCTCAAAACCCAAATGAGATGCTGCACAACATCCCGTTCCGGTTTAAAATAAACCAACAATCTCATCAAAAGAAAACCAAAACCCGCATACTCCAGAAGATGGGCAATCTTGTCGGGCACCGCAAAGGGAGTTAAACGACCGGGATCACTCTGCGCCGACAACCAGAATATAAGCATGCAGTAAAGCAACAGCGGCACAACATGAAACAACAGAAATTGCTTTTGACGCCACTTATCAAGAGCCGGCATCGGCCACCACCTCACCTTTAAGAGAGTGTTTGTAGGCCTCAATAACCTTTACTCTACAGAGATCACCAACCACAATCTTGGTCGGCGCCGAGAAATTAACAATCCGGCTCTCGGGAGTCCGGCCGCTCCATTCACTGGCACCCCGCTTACTCGGGCCGGTGACCAACACCTCGGCAATCTTACCAACCTGAGCCAGGAGAATGGCCTGGCTTATTTCATCCTGCAGGGCCTGGCAACGGGCCAAACGATCGCGCTTTTCCTCATCAGCAACAATATCATCATAGTCAGCCGCCCGGGTTCCGGGCCGAACAGAATATTTAAATGAGTATATTTGATCATAGCCTACCTTCTTGAGCATCGTCAAGGTTTGCAGGAAATCGGCCTCACTTTCACCAGGGAAACCAACAATAATATCGGTTGTCAGGGCAATCTCGGGGACAATCCGACGCAATTTTTCTACCTTCTCAAGATAGGATGCCGCTGTGTAGCCCCGACCCATGCGTTTCAGAACAGCATCACTGCCGGCCTGCAGGGGCAAGTGCAGGTAGGGACAAAGCTTGGACAAGGCCGCAAAGGCTGAGATCAACTCATCCGACATATCTTTAGGATGTGAGGTCGTAAAACGAATTCGTTCAATTCCATTAATTTCTTGAATCCGGCCCAAAAGTTCCGCAAAACTGATTTCACCTGACGCCTTCAATCCATACGAGTTGACATTCTGACCCAGCAGCATCACCTCTTTGATGCCGGCCTCAGCCAACTTACGCACCTCTTCGATAATGGCATCGCTGGAACGACTGTATTCACGGCCTCGAACGTAGGGCACGATACAGTAGCTGCAGAAGTTATCACAACCCTGCATAATCGTGACCATAGCGCTGACCGCCGCAGGAGTTGGTCGGGCCATCACTTCAAGGCCGCCGGGACGGGCCAGAAAATCAGTAGAACTTACAGGTTTTCGGGAAAGCCGCGCCGCAGCCACCAACTGTGGCAGGCTATCAAGCTGGTGGGTACCAAAAACTACATCAAGACCGGGACAACGCTCAAGAAGTTTATCGCCCCACTGCTGGGCGACGCAGCCACCAACCGCAATCACCAGTTCGGGCCGCCGCCGCTTCAAGGGAATATAGCGCCCTAAAGCACTGAAGAGCTTAAGTTCCGGCTTCTCCCGCACACTACAGGTATTGATAACGATAAGATCAGCCGAGCGGCTGTCACTGGTCAGCTGATAATCTTGATCTGCAAAAAGATGGAGTATCTTTCCCGAATCGCAAACATTCATTTGACAGCCATAGGTCTCTATATATATCTTCAACAACTCCACTCCCAGTTTTCAAGAGGTTCCAGTGCCTGGTGATTGGTTAAATCGAGATGAATCGGCGTAATCGAAACAAAACCGTCGCGAACCAAGGCGGCATCGGTACCTTTTAAATCTTCACCTTGCATCACTTCACCACCGATCCAATAGTAATGCCGCCCCCGAGGATCGACATTTTCCCGCACCACATCGGAGTATGAGCGTTTCCCCTGCCGAGTAATACGGAAACCGGCCAGTTTTTCCCAAGGCCGATCAGGAACATTAACATTAAGAAGTGTATCAACCGGTATCCCGTGTTCAAGAACCTTCCCAGCCACTTCACAAGCCACCCTTGAGGCCGTAGAGAAATGGTGTTCACGAGCGATGTCCAACGAGACAGCCAGGGCCGGAATCCCTAACAAAGTTGCCTCAAAAGCCGCCGCCACAGTCCCGGAATAGGTTATATCATCACCTAGATTACCGCCCCGGTTGATTCCTGAGATTACCAGATCGGGTCGCCGGGTACGCATAATGTGGTTGACCCCAAGAAAAACACAGTCTGTCGGAGTGCCGTCAACTGTGTAGTGATTTGGTGAACGCTCATTTATGCGTAAGGGGTGTTGCAGGGTTAAAGAGTGCCCACTGGCACTCTGTTCGCGATCAGGAGCAACTATTGTCAACTCACCAAGCCCGGCAAGCCCCACCTCGAGCTCTTTAATACCCAAAGCATAAAAACCATCATCGTTGGTAATCAGAATTTTTGTTCTCATATTGACAAGCCGCCGCAAACCTTAAAAATGGTTCCAGTGGGCTCTCCTCACATATAATTTCACTACTGGCGGTCTATTTTACATCGGCGCCAGACTAATAACCATTTAAATTTTCAGCGTCAAGCAAAAGTGACAACATCTTCAAGGTTGCATAAGTGTACTGAAATCATTATAAAGAGAATCCGGCTCCAAGCCTTTTTAGAAAACCGGTAGCCAGCAGGCAGCCCGATGCAACCAGCATATCCCAGAAATGAGGCCTCCATGCACAAGACCACGCCACAAATAATAAAGAACTTAAGGGCCCTCTTCACACTTACCATCCTGTTGTCAACAATTTTTCTGACCCCGGCCCGGGCCGAGTTCGAGACCTCGATTGAAGAGAACCGACAAGTTGCAATTATTCTGCCCTTAAGTGGCCCCTTTGCCGATCTCGGCAAGAGCTTACAGGAGGGTTTCGAGTTTGGCTTTGCCCAGCATATAGAATCCGACCGGGCAAACCATCAATTCAAAACCAGATTTTTCGACAGCGAAGGCAACCCAGAGACTGCCCGCACCCTGATAGCCCTCTTAAACAGTGAAGGGGAAACCGTGATCGCGGCCGGAACCCCCTTAAATACGACGGCTTGGACTGCCAGCCAAGCCAGCGAAGAGAGTGGTCTACCTTATCTGATTGTCGGTGCTGACCAAGACAACTTGATCACCGAAAAAAGTTTTTTCACTTTCCGCCTGACTCAAACCCGTTCAGCCATCAACAAGATGCTCTCCGCATTTATGGATTCCCAAGACCCTGCGATTCAAAGCATGGGTATCATCTACGGAGAGAACTATTGCGCCATACACCAGAGCCGACGGTTCAGAAAATTTTGTGCAAACAAGAATCTCGACCTGGCAATCTGGGAGGTTTATCGCAATAATGAAAGTAATTTTTACGACCTTTTGAACATCATCAAAGAGCGCCAGCCCCAGCTTCTCTTGCTGGCAACTAACCCCGCCGCCGGCAAAAAACTTTTGCAACAGGGCCAACGCCTAGAGCTGATGCCTCCACTAACTATAGCAACCCCCATCAACAGCATTACGACAGCCGATAAAACTACTCCATCAAACCACCAAGGCGACCGAACCATCTACGCGACTCCGTGGTTTAAAACAAACGACCAGGAGGTTTTACCCTTCTTGAAAAACCACCTCCAAGCTCAGGGCTTTGCCGGTGCTGAACTCATATTGGCAACCCTTATAAAAAGCCCCAATCTAACCTCAGGAGAGATTGTAAAGACTCTGGAAACTACCACCATGACCACTGTCTATGGCCAAGTATCTTTTTCCGGAACCGGCCAGAGGCACCAAAACCCCCTGCCCTGGCACCTCTACTCCTATGATGAAAACGGAGAAAAACAGCTCCTCATTCCGACTCCAGCGGATCAGGGAAACACCACATCTGAACCTAAAACAACAACTCTTCAGAATGTCAAAACACCGGCAAACAAACTCGTCAGATAATCTTTAACATGCCAAAAATCAAAATTCTCTTCTTATGTACCGGCAACTCCTGCCGCAGTCAGATGGCCGAAGCCTGGGCCCGAGAGTTGAAAAAGGATAGCATAGAACCCTATTCCGCCGGCATCACAGCCCACGGCCTCAACCCGGACGCTATCAGCGTCATGCAGGAACTGGACATCGATTGCTCCGGTTGGCACAGCAAAACCACCACCCAACTACCGCCTCAAATAACCTTTGATTTCGTCATCACCCTCTGCGATAACGCCTCAGAAAGCTGTCCTTTCTTCCCAGCCACAACCGCCGTCATCCATAAAGGCTTCGACGACCCTCCCCAACTGGCCCGCCAGGCCGCCAATGAAACTGAACGCCTGGCCCCCTATCGTCGAGTTCGAGATGAACTGAAAACCTATATTCTCTCCCTGCCCGAAAGCCTTACAAAACCATAAAGAATGAAGAACAAATCTGTTTACATATCACTTTTTTTGCTTTTTTCAGGCCTCTTACTTTCTAACGCTAGTTCTGTTTCGGCCGCCCTGGAAGCAGACGAAGTTTTGGTAATTGCCAACAGCTGGGCTGACGATAGTGTTTCTTTAGCAAAATATTACCTCAAAAAGAGAGGGCTGCCAAAAGCAAACCTGCTTAAAATAAAAGTCGATAAAAAAGAGATCTGCAGTCGCAAAGATTACAAGAGAAAAATATTTGCACCGGTAAAAAAATATCTTGAACGTCGGGAGTTGAAAAATGAGCTGCGGCCCATTCGCTGCCTCTTGTTGATGTATGGAATGCCCTTAAAAGTGGCCTCGACTAAATTATCCGACATCGAAAAAAAAGAGCAGGAGTTGTTGAAAGAGCAGCAAATCAAATTAGAAAAAGAGCACGAAAAACCAGACCAGGAGGATCGCGAAAAAAAAGATCTGGCCAAAAAACTTAAAGAGATCAAAAAAGCTTTAAAGCGCTTTCTCTGGAACCGGGAACTGGCTTCTCTCGATTCCGAGCTGGCTCTGGTTCTGGCCGGCGAATATGAACTACAAGGCTGGCAGCCCAACCCTTCCTATCTTGGTTACCGGGGCCGAAAAATTGCCAATATGCCGGATCTATCCCTGATGGTTGCCCGCCTGGACGGACCAACACCGAAACTTGTCAGACGAATTATTGATGACAGCCTGGCGGCGGAAAAGAGTGGGCTAACCGGCACTGCTTTTTTCGATGCCCGCTGGCCCCAGCCGGAGCCGGAAAAGGCAAAAGAGTTAAAAGGCTATGATTTTTATGATAACTCGCTTCACTTGGCAGCTGAGAAGATGAAAAAGGATGGCCGTCTGGATGTAGTCATAGATAACCAGGCTGAACTTTTTCAGCCTGGTGAGTGTCCAAATACGGCTCTCTACTGCGGCTGGTACCGCCTGTCACAATATCTGGATGCTTTTGATTGGCAACCCGGAGCTATTGGTTATCATATTGCCAGCGGAGAATTGACAACCTTAAAAAATAAAAACAGCAATATCTGGGGTAAGCGAATGCTTGAGGATGGGGCAGCCGCCGTGATCGGCCCGGTTGCAGAACCCTATGTCCAAGCCTTTCCACCGCCGGCTCTATTCTTCGCTCTTTTACTGGACGGTCGCTTCACTCTGGCCGAGTGCTATGCGCTTTCGATCCCCTTTCGCTCCTGGCGCATGGTTCTGGTCGGTGACCCTCTCTATCGCCCTTCCTTTTTACCCCGTTCTGATTTGGTGGGAAGATCAGAAACTACGGAAAGTAAATAGCTAAAGAAAAAAATTCATACTTTTTCATACATTCGTCCTATTGACTAATATATAATACTTTGTTTTACTATAGAAGATAAGGTCTAGAAAAAGCCACTCCCGCCGAAAGACGGGGTCGGAAAACTACGGGTCTTGTCGACTGCATCCACAAAGACAGCCGGGTTGCCTTTTTAAGAGCAATCCGGCTGTCTTTTTTTGAGAGATGGCACCTGCAGAGAATAAGGGAGGAGAAAAAATGAATCCGTTAAAAAGTCTAATTGCCGTATGTATTCTTATTCTGGGGATAGACGGCGCAGCCTTTGCCTATACCTGCAATTTCACCGAACCCGCCACCGGTAGTTGTTATTCGCCTCGTGCAATTTCCGGCACAGTCGGACACCATGTCGTGCTGATGGACGCCCAGACCGCCACTGAAACCGGAGTGATAGGCTCAACCTCCGTAGGCAATATTGTCTATTTTCAGGTTAGACCTTGGGTAAGCGGCCCGATAACGGTGAGCACCTGCCATCCCATGACCCAGTATGACACTGTGCTCCAGGTATTTTACAGGCATGAATTCTGCGAGATAAGCCCGATTGTTGCAAATGATGATGCGCCTGATCCAGAGTGCTCCACAAACTGCAGCGGCAGATCGAGCAAAGTCACCTTCAATGCGACAGCCTGGACCTACTATTATATCCGGGTAGGATCTTACAATAATAATTCTGCAGGCTGCCCACTCTGCCTCGGGCTCACTGTCAGCATCGGCACACCCTGTGGCGAAGTTCCCCGCAATTTTCTCTGTGACTTTGCCCGGGAGCTGCCCGGCACTGTCGGAACCCATGTCGTTAATGTGGATGCGGAGGGTGCCCCTTCCAACCCTGGAAATATATGTACAAGAGATGTGGGTCATAGTGTCTGGTTTCGTTTTACTCCTGTTGTAGGCGGTAATGCTATATTCTCCACCTGTAATCCAAACACTGCCTATGACACGGTGGTTCGGGTCTTCCGCGGATCATGCGGAGGCATACAGGCGGAACAAGCTTGCAACGATGATTATTCTGATCCCAGCTGTAATAACGCCTGTGGCTCTTACCGGAGTTCCCAGGTAAGTTTTGCGATAACCATGGGGACTCAATATTTTATCGAGGTTGGGGCTTATAACGATAACGCGGCTGGTTGCGATCTCTGTCTTGGCGGATCACTGACTATCACCCCCGGATGTTCCATCAACAGCGACTGTGATGATGGTAATCCCTGCACCTATGATTACTGTGTAGACGGTGTCTGTTCTCACTCCTATGCCCCTAGTGGCACCCCCTGTGGAGACCAGTCCGATACCCCCTGTTCCAATCCCAACACCTGTGACGGGGCTGGTCACTGCCTCGAAAATCATGAACCCCAATTTACCCCCTGTTCCGACTCGGTGTATTGTAACGGTGCAGAGAGCTGCGATGGAGATGGCAATTGTGTTTCCGGCGCTCCCCCCTGTCTCCCCGGTGAAATATGCGTGGAAGATGGCGACCGTTGTGATCCCGACTGTAACAGCAACGGAATCGGAGATTTGGTCGACATTGAATCCGGTGCCAGTAAAGATTGCAATTTCAATACTATTCCCGATGAGTGTGAATTAGACAGTGATGGTGACGGTGTACCGAACGATTGTGACCGGTGTCCGGGTTATAATGATAATCTTGATGCGGATGGTGACAATGTGCCGGATGGATGCGATATATGTCCGGGCTATGATGACGGAATAGATTCTGATCATGACGGGATTCCGGATGGATGTGACCGGTGTCCAGGCTTTGATGATGCGCTTGACGCCGATGGCGATACTGTCCCGGATGGCTGTGACGAGTGCCCGGGAAAAGATGACTATGCCCCCATTGGTCCTGATTTTCCCATTCCAACATCAGGCTGGGGAAACCAACAACCAGCGATCTCTTTTAACTCGGTAAACTCTTCCTGGCTTGTGAGCTGGAAGGAAGAGCTTAACTCCTCGCCTGGCCAATACCGTAATGTGGCCAGGATTTTCAATCTCAACGGGGCACCTCTCACGTCGACTTTTGCCTTTTCCTCTTATGCCGAACAGAATGAGGGTGCCGATATCACCTATGACCCGGTAAACAATGAATGGCTGGCGGTGTGGGTTTCCAGTGATTCAATAGAAGCAACCGGTTTAAGGTTGATGGCTCGACGAATTACAGCTTCCGGAGTGGTGCTGGGCAGTTATCCCTTTATTGTAAGCAGTGTGTTTGTTGACGGAGTTACAGTCTACCCTCAATCCCCCCAGGTTGCGGCTGGATATTTTCAGATTGATGAACAAACTCCCCAGTCATATTTTCTGGCAGTTTGGGAAGACCGCCGGAGCGGGAGGAGCAGAATTTATGGTGCCCATCTCCAGGTAGATAGCGATCCCGGCGGCCTGACACTTGTTGGTGAACCTTTTATAATTGATGATTCAAGCACTTTCCCGATTTCCCATGACAGCCATAGACCTTATATTTCTGATCCATCACCCCTGGTTCAGACCTTGGAACTGCCTTCTTCAATTGTCAAGCAGACAGTACATCAAGTTGTCTTTGAGGTAGCTAAAGACAGCCGTTCGGATATTTATTCTGTGGATATCAAAGGCCTGCATATAGTTTCATCAGCTCAAATCACCAAAACTTCAACGGCTCAAGACAATGAGCAAAATCCGCAAATAGCTTACAATCCCTTTTTACAGAGAAGCCTGATCGCCTATAGTCGAAATGGAAGTATATACGGACAATACCTAAACCTGTACACTTCTTCCACTTTTCCCGGGCTGTTGGGTCAAGAGTTTGACCTCCATGCCGACGAGCAATTCTCCCTGACCGGCCACCCGGAAAATGAACGTTTTTTTGCCGTCCACGCAAATGGTACCTATATGTCAGGTAAAACGTTACTGGGGCATAGTGAACAGTTTCTTTTTGGCGGTTACAGCACCGGGATGCATGATCAACTGGCCATATCACTGGATACGAACCATGGAGATTGTTACTTCCTTGCTTTTCATACAGAATTTTCTGGTTCAGACAATGTTTACGGCCGCCTCCATTGCGGCTGCTGGGAGAAAGAGAACCTTCATCCGCTAGCTTATGCCGGTGCAAATATAACGAATGTGATAGAGAGTACTATTTTCCAGCTTGATGGTAGCAACTCATCCGATCCCGATAGTGACCCCCTTGTTTATCGTTGGTCACAACCTTTGGGGAAAAGTGCTGAATTTGTCGATGCGGACGGTTCGAGTCAATCGACTCCGCATTTGCTCGCCCCACTCCTTGATTCCGGAAGCAGCCAAGAACTTCTTCAGTTTGAGCTTGCGGTTGACGATTTGCGCTCGCCTGCACTCTTTACAAACAGAGATCAAGTTTCAGTTCAGATTGTTCCCGCGACAGATCAGAATCCTCCCGAGGCCGATGCCGGAGCTGACCAGAGTGTTGACGAGGAATCATTGGTCTATTTAAATGGCTGTTCAAGCTTCGACCCGGACACTGAACCGATCACTTATTTCTGGCAGCTTACTGGTGGTTCAGCCGGAGAACAGGTCACTCTTTCCGACCCCCTCTCCTGCAATCCCTCCTTTTATACACCAAAATTTTCGCAACTTGGGGGGATTGACCTGGTGTTCACTCTCAGGGTGATCTCGGCTACAGGTGGGATTGATGAAGATGATATCACCATCCATGTCAATGACACCATCAACGAGGGACCTACAGCCGAAGCCGGCAGCGAAATAAGCGTGATTGAACGAAACAATTTTTCCCTCAGCGGAAGCGGCATAGATCCCAACGGTGACCCTTTGAGTTGCCAATGGAGTGTGGAATCCTTCCTCGATACAGATGAAAGAGTTTCCTTTGCCAATAACAACCCAATGATATGCAGCCCCACTGTAAGTGCTTCAGTTCATCAAGATCGAGACATTGTTTTTCGCCTGAAAGTTGACGACGGGCGAGGTGGAATTGACTATGATGATGTGACCGTCCACGTCCAGAGCCGTCCCATACAGGTTGTCTCCTGGTTGCCGCAAAAAGGATCTCCAGGCACCGAAGTAACTATTTCCGGAAACGATCTGCTTTCCGTAAAGCAAATCAGTTTTAACGGTTATGCTGCCACTATAAAATCGGAAAATCATGCCGATGACCAGGTCACGGTTGTGGTTCCAGCCGGTGGCAAGGTTTTGCAGGCTAGTTTCCCGGCAGGACTCAAACTCGGCAGTCTCAGTCTCTGGGATTACCCCGAGGTGACCAGCGGTCCTCTTGTGGTTCAAGGAGAAAAGACAACCTGGACCTCACCCACAGATTTTATTGTTTCCCATGCCCGCCTGCATAAGGTTCTCCTGAGCCAGGGTATAACTGGCTACAACCTTGTTCGAGGTAAAAACACCTTGCTCCAAGTTCAGCTCCGCACCGGGGAAAACACCCCGGCCCCTAATGCCGGAATTTCCCAAGCCATCTGCTATGTTACGCCAAGCTCAGGCGATCCTTTTACGGTGACGCCAAGCAACATACCGAGTCAGGCTCTGCCTGCCACCGGCAAACTTATGGATATAAAAGAGGGGATCAATTTCTTTTTACCGCCGGATAAGCTCACTGCCGAAAGTTATCGATTTAAAGTACTCATCAACAATAACGGAGAAGATATCCTGGGTTTTGAGTCGTATCAGGACTCGACCAGCTTTGCTGATGTAGTCCGGCCGCGGATTCTGATCCGGCCAGTAGTTCCCCATGAAAACGGCCAACTCAAACCGGGCTTTGACTGGACAACCTGGTGGAATCGATACTATGAGACGGTGGATACCTTCAAACGTATCTATCCCGTGGCCGATGTCGATCTCACCATAGGGGGGAAAGCCTGGAGCGGAGCCCCCATGCTTGAAGATGACGGGAAGATCTATTTCGACAACTGGAACATGTTCCATTACGGCGGGGGCATGATTCCGGCTCTGCTCTCCATGTCAAATTATTTCAGTGAATATAATGACAATAATCCGGGACAAAGGGCCTTGCGAACCGTCGCTTTGGTTGACCCGGAACTCTATCCAGCAAATGGCACACCCGGCTTTGGCATCCCACCCCGCAGTACTGCCGCCCATTTCGTTAAATGGTGGCTAACGGAAGAGATTGATATCATTGGTCCTGTTATAGACGTATTAAACGATATTGTTGGAGGCCTGGTCTGTGGTTTCACCTTCGGTTTCTGGTGTCCGGATCCCATTGAAGAAGCGGTAGAAGCCCTTTTTGCTCCTCTGGACATTCTTGGTATTGATGTCGATGGCAAGGTGGCCTTCTCCTTTCTTTTAGCTGACACCTCCGGCAAAACCTTTTGTCACGAGATCGGTCATACCTTTGGTTTTGTTGACCCCTACGCCTTCAATCATCACAGAGATAACCATCTTCACTGCAAATATGAGGACAAAGTGGGTGGTCTGAAATTCATTAACGCGCCGGGAGTCTACCCTCCGGTTTTTGATATACGCCCTCCCGGTGTCGTATTAAATGGCCCGGCTGTAAACAACTCTGCATATTCTCTGATGTCATATGCCGATTATCGTACCGACAAGAACTCTTTCTTACTGCCATCGGAATACAATTCGGTTCGTTATCGTTTCCTTAAGCCATCATCCAGCAAAAGCTTAACGGCCGTAAAAGAGTACGATTTTACCGCAAGAGAAGCTGGCACCGGAGAGAAAAAGATCAAAATAAGCGGATATATTAACCTCGAAAACGGCGAAGCCACGGTTTTACACATGAAACCTATGCCTGATAATACGGTTGAATCACTTATTCTTCCAGGCTCTGCCCTGACCCTTGCTTTCCTTGAGGCTGATGACACTGTTCTGGAAGAGGCCGGCTTTGCTTTTAATATCCCCGTGGGTCAGGAAGAGATGGAGCCTCCCTATCCGGCCGAGTATGCTATCTTTACGGTAATCCGGACCCTTCCGGCAATGGCTGAAGCTGTTGAAATCCGTTTTCAGGGAGAGTCCGCATGGTCAAAAGACGTCAGCTTTAATCCTCCAGTAATAACATTGATTTCACCGGTCGGTGGAGAAAACCTGGCTGCCAATGATGAGCTCTTCATTGAATGGTCGGCAAGCGATCTCGATAATGATCCTTTGAGTTATAGTGTATACTTTTCCGGAGATGGCGGCCAAGGTTTCATGCCCTTGGAGACCGGTTTGCAAACTACGTCATTAAGCTGGAACTCAATTTTGACACCCGGCAGTGATGAGGCGGTAATCAAGGTAACCGCCACCGATGGTTTTCATCTGGCAGAGGCCACATCTCCCTTCTTTACAGTGGCTCCCAAACCGCCATCAGCACGAATACTATCTCCGGAAGACAACAGTCGGATTGCGGTAACCTCGATCCTGCACCTGGAAGCTACAGCCTTTGATCTCGGAATCGGTGTTCTCAGGGACGATGCTATGTTTCATTGGTATTCATCGCTTGATGGGTCTCTTGGAACAGGGCGCAGTCTAGTGGTAGATAACTTAACTATCGGCACCCACGAAGTCACTCTCACTGTCCAAGTAGAAGAAGAGCAGACTGCAGTTAATGTAAACATTGAAATACTTTCCGACAGAGATGGTGACCAGGTTGCTGATGAGGTTGAAGAAGCGGAGCTTTTGCTTGATCCCGACAATCCTTACGATGCCATGAGTGATGAAGATGGAGACGGCATTGTTCTCGTATCCGAAGTGCTTCGATTCGGCACCAACCCGGCGCTGTCGGATAGCGATGGCGACGGTATTTCAGACGGCGATGAGATTGAGCGCGGGACCTCCCCTCTCAATAGTGATGAAGATGGAGACACTATCGTCGACGGTAGCGATAATTGTCCATTTGTCGCAAATCTGAATCAGGCTGACGACGATCTGGACGGAGTTGGCAATGTCTGTGATAATTGTAAAGGCACCTCCAATCCTGGGCAGGAAGACCAGGATCACGACGGGGTCGGAGACCACTGCGACCCATGCCCTGATTCCGACCCGAGCCTCCCCATAAACAGCTCGGGATGCAACTATGTTGATTGCCCGAGAGATTTTGATGGTGACGGTGATACTGACGGAATAGACCTGGCTATTTTTGCCGCTGAATTTTACCGCACCGACTGTACGCTTGAAGATCCCTGTAAAGGTGATTTAAACGATGATGGTGAAGTAGACGATGGTGATTTAGAAATTTTCACTACAGACTTCGGGAGTCAGGGTTGTCTTTAGAGGCAGAGAGTATAAACTCTTAAAACACTTTGCTTTGACAACGCTTTTCATTGCCATGAAACGCAAAATGGCGCGGTACCTTACGGTGCCGCGCCATTTCCATTATTATGACAAGAACAAATTCTCTAGCCGTTCAGAACATCGGCCATTTCAGGTAAAATTGTCGGCAGTTCATCGATCAGTTTTTTGACGGCATTAACCGAGTTGTCGAACATCGCCTGCTCTTCTTCATTGAGCGCAAACTCAACAATCGCTTCGACCCCTTTGGAGCCGAGAACACAGGGTACCCCGACATAATAGTTGTCAACTCCGAATTCACCTTTAAGCAGAGCGCAAACCGGCAGCACCCGTTTCTGGTCCCGCAAAATCGCCTCAGCCATGGCAATCGCAGAAGAGGCCGGACTGTAAAAGGCAGAACCTGTACCCAGCAGTTTGACGACTTCGCCACCAGCCATCTTAGTACGCTGAACCATAGCATCCATTACTTCCTGGGCCTTGGCTTGATCGCCACCATATTTACGAACCAGTTGTTCCATCACCGGGATACCATTGACATTGGCGTAGCGCACGATCGGCACCATGGTATCACCATGACCACCTAAAACCATGGCATTGACATCGCGGGCTGAAACCCCGAGCTCCCAGGCGATAAACGAGCAGAAACGGTTTGAATCCAAAACCCCGGCCTGACCGATAACCCGCTCTGAAGGAAATCCGGTTACCTTTTGACATAAAGTCACCATCGCATCCAGCGGATTGGAGATAATAATCACAAAAGCATCGGGGGCATGCTCTTTAATCCCCTCCGAAACCTGCTTCATGATTTTCGCGTTAATCCCAAGCAGGTCATCGCGGCTCATGCCCGGCTTGCGCGGCAGGCCGGCCGTCACGACAACGATATCTGAACCGGCGATATCGGTATAGCTGTTGGTCCCTTTCAAATCGACGTCAAATTGATCAATCCGGGCAACCTCGGCCAGATCAAGCATCTTACCCTGTGGCAAACCTTCAACGATATCAAAAAGTACGACATCACCAAGCTCTCTCAGAGCACATAACTGGGCCAGCACACCACCAATCTGGCCGCCGCCAATCAATGAAATTTTCGCTCTCTTCATTTTTTCATCCCTCCACTCCAATAAAACTGAATTAAGCCGACAACGGCCCTCTCGCCGTTGTCAACATACTAAACAACATTTTACAAACAGGCTTGAACTCCCCCACAGAGGAATGTATACAGTATGCAAAAGGACAAAAGATGTCAAGAAAAAAAGCATTGCTAATTTTTTAATTGACAGAGCAAAAGGTGAACAGTAAGCTGATAACCACTCTTCCATCCACCTCAAAGAGATGAAAAAAGTCCGACCGCCTTGTCAATCGAGACAACAATAAAAAAATATCTAAGGAGCATAACCATGCCGGAAAAAAGTAAAGCAAATGCCCTGATCCTGGGTTTTTCGATTTTCTGTGGTCTGGCAATACTCGGATACCTGCTTGGCGATGCCGCCCTCTCAGTTAAGGAACTTGAGCGCAGTGTTAAAGTCAAAGGCCTTTCCGAACGTGAATATCCAGCCGACATTGTCATCTGGCCAATCCAGTTTATCACAGCCGACAACAACCTGCAAAATCTCTACAACACCCTCGAGGAGAATACCGGCAAAATCACATCCTTTCTCAAAGAGCAGCAGATCAAAACCGCCGATATATCTGCCAACCCGCCCACAATTACTGATAAATCGGCACAAAGATACGGCAATTCGGCCCCGGCCCAGTTTAGATACAGTGCCGTACAAACAGTAACCGTCTACTCTCGCAATATCGATACGGTACGCCAGGCGATGGGAGTTTTGGCCGAGCTCGGCAAAGAGGGAATCGTTTTCAACAGCGATGACTATGAAGCCAAACCGGAATATATCTTCTCCAGGCTTAATGAAGTAAAACCTGAAATGATAGAAGAAGCGACCAGAAAGGCCCGGGCCGTGGCCTTGAAATTCGCTCAAGACTCGCAAAGCCAGCTCGGCAAAATCAAACGCGCATCGCAAGGCCAATTCAGCATCAGCGCCCGTGACAAAAGTACGCCCCACATGAAACGAGTCCGCGTGGTTTCGACAGTTGAATACTACCTTTCAGACTGAAGCAGTGAAATCTCTTCTCACAAAACTTTTTTTGCTTGTGAGTTTACCGGATTCAGGGGGCAGCTAAGTGAAAATTGTAAAAGGTGACCTGGTTAGCTTGGCTCTGGCTGGAGAGTTTGAGGTCATAATCCATGGCTGTAATTGTTTTTGCACGATGGGTGCTGGTATCGCCCGGGCGATAAAAGAAAATTTCCCTGAAGCTTTTGCTGCTGACTGCCTGACAGCTGAGGGCGACCGGGGGAAATTGGGAACCTTCTCCAGTGCTTTCATCTGTCGAAACAACTTGGAACTGACCATTGTCAATGCCTATACCCAGTTTCACTGGGGCGGGCCCGGCATCAAAGTTGATTACGAGGCCTTAAGATCTATAATACAATCAATTAAACAGAGCTACCACGGCAAACGCATTGGCTATCCAAAAATCGGAGCCGGTTTGGCTGGTGGCGACTGGCAAATTATAGCCCCTATAATCGATGAAGAGCTAAACGGCGAGGATCACACACTGGTCATTCTCGATCGCTAAAGGAAAATCAGTATTTAAATCAATGAATGGCAAAATTAAGCCCAGAATTATTGTCGTCGGTGGCGGAACAGCCGGGCTTATGGCCGCCGGGACTGCGGCACAAACCGGAGCTCGGGTTCTTCTCTTAGAGAAGATGAAACAACCGGGACGCAAATTGGCGATTACCGGTAAAGGCCGCTGCAACCTGACCAATAGTGCTGAAATCAGTGATTGCATTGCCCATTTCGGAGACAATGGCCGGTTCCTGCGGCAAGCCTTCCATCGCTTCTTCAACCATGACCTGATCAATTTTTTTGCCGACAACGGCCTGGCAACAGTTACCGAAAGAGGAGGTCGGGTATTTCCCGCCAACGGCAAAGCCCCCGAGGTCGTCAAAGTTCTACGGCACTGGCTTAATAAAAGTGGGGCCACTATCCGCCTCTCAAGCCCGGTTGAAAAGCTTGTGATCAAAGATAATCGAATTGTCGGAGTCGTCGCCGCCGGAGAAGAATTTTCCGGAACGGCCGTAATCCTGGCGACCGGGGGAGCTTCCTATCCGTTGACTGGCTCGACCGGTGATGGCTACCGCTTGGCTATGAGTGTCGGACACCGTGTCATCCCACCACGTCCGGCTCTGGTACCGCTGATATGCGCGGGCCAGACCATGAAGAAATTGGCTGGCTTAAGTTTACGTAATGTTGCCGTCCGCCTTCTGGTCAACAA
>JANTGZ010000048.1 GCA_024762675.1 Thermodesulfobacteriota bacterium
GGCTCCGGTCGGATCGCAGAAGTGACCGCACGTTTTACCCTGGATGCCATGCCGGGTAAGCAGATGGCGATCGATGCCGATCTTAATGCCGGCATGATCAGTGAGAGTGAGGCTAGAGAGCGGCGTTTGGAGATTCGCCGGGAAGCCGATTTTTTCGGGGCCATGGACGGTGCCGCCAAATTTGTCAGCGGCGATGCCATTGCCGGCATTATTATTACCCTGATCAATATTCTCGCCGGTTTTGTGATCGGCGTTATGCAGCAGGGAATGACGATGGCCGAATCTGCGACAACCTATACGACGTTGACGGTTGGCGACGGTCTGGTCAGCCAGATCCCAGCCCTGATTATCTCGACGGCTTCCGGCATTATGGTTTCACGTTCAGCGGCTGAAGGCAGCATGGGGAGCGATCTGGTTCGCCAGGTGACGGCTTATCCCAAGGTTCTGAGTCTGGCGGCCCTGGCCCTCTTAATCTTTGCCATGATTCCGGGTCTGCCGAAGCTCTCCTTTTTTTCGCTGGCGGGACTGATTGGTCTCAGTGCTTTTCTTTTGAATAAGCAGCAGCAGGCGGCTAAAGAGGCAAAGGCCGAACTGGCTGAACGGGAGCAGGAACAGGCTGCAGCCAGCAGTAAGGCTGAGCCTGAAGCGGTGGAGAAGCTTTTAGTCATGGATACCATGGAGTTGGAGGTTGGTTATGCCTTGATCTCTTTGGTTGATGAGGCGCAAGGTGGAGATCTGCTGGAACGGATCAAGCTGATCCGGCGGCAATTTGCAATTGATCTGGGGATTGTTATGCCCTCTATCCATATTCGTGATAATCTGCAGTTGAAGCCAAACAGCTACTCCTTCAAGGTCAAGGGTAATGTTGTGGCTGAGGGTGAGATTCTGGTGGGTTACTGTCTGGCCATGGGTAACGATGGTAAAAGTCCGGAAATTAAAGGTATTTCAACAACTGAGCCGGCTTTTGGCCTGCCGGCCATGTGGATTGAGGAGCGCCAGCGCGAAAGGGCCCAGTTAGCCGGCTATACGGTAGTTGACCCTTCAACTGTGGTGGCCACCCATCTGGTTGAAAAGATAAAGCTTTTTCTGCATGAGCTGCTCAGCCGTCAAGATGTTCAGAAACTGGTCGAAAATTTGGCTCAGCGCTATCCTAAGGTGGTGGATGATATTGTGCCTTCTGTGGTGCCCTGGGGAACCTTGCAGAAGGTTTTGCAAAATCTTTTGCGGGAGCAGGTTTCGATTAGGGATCTGATGACGATTCTAGAGACTATGGCCGACTACAGCACTCAAGTTCGGGATGTCGATGTCCTGACTGAATATGTCCGTCAGGATCTCTCGCGCACCATTGCCGGCGCCTATATTTCAGAAGACAATCGCCTCTACGTCGTCACCCTTGAACCGGCTTTAGAGGAGCAGGTCAACGCCTCTATTCAAAGAACTGATCATGGTGCATTTTTAACTCTTGATCCGGGAATTGTTTACGCCATGGTTGACCAGTTTCGCAGCCTTCAGGAAAAATTTGACCAGGCCTCGGCCAAGCCGGTGCTGCTCTGTGTGCCGATTGTCCGTTTTCACTTGCGGCGATTGCTTGAGCGTTTTGTTCCCGGTCTGGCAGTTCTGTCGCACAATGAAGTACCCTCACAGGTGACGGTTCAGGCCTTAGGCCGGATTGGCAGTAGTCCCGGAGGTGACAGTGCGGGTTAAGCGTTTTTACGGCAAGGATAGTACAACGGCCCTGGATGCGGTAAAGCTTGCTTTTGGTGAGGATGCGGTTATTCTGGAGACGGTCGAGCTGCCGGAGGCCGAAGCAGATGCCAGAATTGAGATTCTGGCAGCGGTCGATTATGATCCAACACTTAAAGTCGTAAGAGAAACCAAAGAGTTTTTTGAAAAAGATTGGTTTAGGGATGATGACGTCGCTGAGGTAAAATCTGAAAAACATGGCTCAAGCGCAAATCTGACAAAAGATGATTATGCTGCCGGCAGCTCGGCTGAGACTCCGGTCGCTAATCCTGAGTATGATCGTTTGCGTCAGGAACTTTCTCAGGTTAAGGGGATGATGGGGCGTTTGCTGGTCGGCAGCGGTCTTAATGAGGGGTGGTCCCAGCCCTGCTTTGCGGAGCTGTTAACCAAATTGCTGGCTCGTAAGGTCAGCTCTGAAATTGCTCATGATTTGTTGACTGAAACGCACTCAGAGATTGGCGGGCAGCTTCCGCAGGAAAAATCTAAAAGTTTTGTCATGGCTTTGGTTAAGGCGTCTTTGGCTCGGCAGTTGATGCGGCGAGTTAAGATCCTTAAACGAGAAGATATGGCTCGAGTTATTACTTTGGTGGGACCAACCGGGGTCGGTAAGACAACGACTTTGGCGAAACTGGCGGCCACGTTTCTGGCCCGCGGTGAGCGCGTCGCCTTGATCTCGGTGGATACTTTCCGTCTTGGTGCTGCGGAACAGATTCGAGAGTATGGCCGCCGGCTTAATGTGCCGGTTGAGATTGTCGAAGAGCGCCGGGAACTGCTGGCCGCAATCAAAAGTTTTACCGGCTTTGATCGGGTTCTGGTCGATACCATGGGCCGTAGTTCGCGTGATCACGATGGCTTAGCCAAACTCTTTCGCCTCTTGAACGTGGTGGATGGTGATACCTTTTTGGTTCTGCCGGCGGCTCTTCAGGAAGAAGATCTCTTGGAAAACCTGGTTCACTTCCGTCCTTTTGCCTGTCGGGCTCTGCTCTTTACGAAACTCGATGAAACTTTGTGTTACGGCTCAATTTTTAATGCTTTAAGCTACGCTCAGCTGCCCTTGAGTTTTTTTACTGACGGGCAGCAGGTTCCCGACGATCTCGAAACTGCCAGTGCCGAACGTCTGGCGGATCTATTGTTGGATATTGTTGATAATTCTTAATTCTTAATTCTTAATTTAATTATTGAGGTATATTTTATGGACCAGGCATCGGCGTTGCAGAACTCATCCTCTTCGGTGAAGGTAATTGCCGTGGCCAGTGGAAAAGGCGGGGTTGGCAAAACCAATACAGTTATTAACCTGGCCAGTTCCATGGCGGCTTTAGGGGATCGGGTGATGGTTCTCGATGCCGATTTGGGTTTGGGGAATCTGGATGTGATGCTGGGCCTGGCCCCGCAATACAATCTCCAGCACCTTTTTGCCGGTGAAAAAAATCTCGATGAGATCATTGTTGAGGGCCCCCAGGGGATTAAAATTATTCCGGCTGCCTCCGGCATTCAGGAAGTGACCCACAGTGGTACCCGTGAGCAGCGTATTTTGATGGAGCAGATGAGTCGATATGCAGGAGAGATAGATTTTCTTCTCATCGATGCAGCGGCCGGAATTTCCGATATGGTGACCAGTTTTGTCATGGCTGCCGATGCGGCACTGGTGGTAGCAACTCCGGAACCAACCTCAATGACAGATGCCTACGCCTTAATGAAGGTGCTCTGTAACCGTTATGGAGAGAAAAAATTCTATCTTTTGCTCAACCAGGTTTCGGGTGAATCGGAAGCCCGGCAAGTTTACAACCAATTGAGTCGGGTCGGGGAGAAATTCCTTGACATAACCTTGGTCTTTTTGGGATATATTCCCAAGGATGCGGACGTGCCGATGGCGGTTTGTCGGCAGCAGGCGGTGGTTGAGTATAACCCTGAATCACCGGCCAGTCGCGCTTTTGTTGAGGTGGCTCGGCGCTTAAGGCGTTTTCCGATAGGTTCAAAAAGCGGCGGTTTGCACTATTTCTGGCAACGCTTACTGAATGGCGGAAGTCGTGACCAAAAGTGAGGCCGGAAAGTTTGTTTTAGAGGAAGAGGTGTTGCTCAAGGAGTATCTGCCTCTTATCCAGCGCCTGGCGTACCGTTTGGTATCTCGTTTGCCGGAGAGTGTTGAGGTTGATGACCTTGTCAACAGCGGGGTACTCGGATTGCTTGATGCGGTCGGAAAGTTTGATCCGGGTCGTGAAATCCAGTTTAAAACCTATGCTGAATTTCGTATTCGCGGGGCCATGTTGGATGATCTGCGTAGCCAGGACTGGGCCTCACGCAGCCTGCGTAGCGACTGTAACCTCTTGGAGAGTACCTATGCTCTACTGGAGCAGAAACTAGGTCGGCCGGCGGAAGATTACGAGGTGGCGGAAGCTCTTGAGCTGAATCTGGATGATTTTTATAAACTTCTGGGCCGGGCTCGTGGCATCTCTCTGGTCAATTTTGAGGAGTTGACCTCCACGGAGTCCGATGCCCCCCGCAGCCCTTTAGAGATGATCGCCCTGATAGAGAGCGAGGACCCTTTTGTTCTCTATCAGGATCTGGAGTTGCAACAGCTTCTTGAAGAGGCGATTGAAAATCTTAAGGAGCGCGATCAGATAGTTTTGCAGCTTTACTATTTTGAAGAACTTAACCTGAAAGAGATTGGCCTGGTGATGGATGTCAGTGAATCACGGGTCTGCCAGATGCGAACCCAGGCGATTATCCGCCTGCGCAACAAGATAAAAACCTTGCGCCGCAAAAAGATATCGGTTAATATGTAGCCCCTCTTTAGAGTATACGGATATTTTAACCGTCCATCTCTGAAATTTTTTTACGACGTTATCAAGCTTGATTAAGGGAAAACAATATGGACAAGAATATGAAGATCATTGTCGTCGATGATTTTTCGACAATGCGGCGGATTATTAAAAATATCCTGCGCCAACTTGAGTTTACTAATGTGCAGGAAGCAGATGACGGCGCCACGGCCTGGCCGAAGATTCAAGCCGAACCCTTTGACCTCGTAATTACCGACTGGAATATGCCGAAGATGTCCGGTCTTGAACTTCTCAAAAATATTCGTAATGATGAGAATCTCAAGGATATTCCGGTCCTGATGGTGACCGCTGAAGCCTTGAAGGAAAATATCATCGAAGCTGTAAAGGCCGGAGTCAGCAATTATATAATTAAACCTTTTACCGCTGAAACCATGCAGGAAAAACTGGAAAAGATTTTTAGCAGCTGATTGTAGAGATGCCGCTGTTTTTCGACAAAATATAAAGGTGAGGGCTGGAGTGACAGGGATTGTCGACGGTTCTCACCTTTTTTTATTCAGTTTTTAAAGGCAAGTTGTTAAGTTGAGAGCGTTTTTCTTTAAATGACTTTGAACTTTGAACCCTGAACTGAAAACTTCTATGGCCGACTTTTTCTCCCGCAACCATTTCCGCTCTTTTCTGGAAGCTTTTGACGATCCTGTCTGGGTTGTCAATCGCGCCTTTCGCTTGGTTTATATGAACCCGGCGGCGATAAAAAAATTCTCCCTCAATGCTGATCATGCGGTAGGTAAATACTGTCACCAGGCTCTTTTTGAGAACTCCTCGCATTGTCCTTTCTGCTCCCTTGAGCAGGTCTTTTCCTCCGGAGAGGCGAAAAATACAAACTTTACCCTGCTTGATACTGATGGTCGCAATCATGTCTACGCCTTAGGCAATTATCCTTGCTCGGGAGTTAATGGCGAAGTTGATTATGTCGTGGCAGTCTGTGTTGATAAAAGTGAAGGGGCTGATCTTTTTGCTGAGATCTCCCGCCTTCAGGGTCTTGCCGCAATGGGTGAGTACAGCGCTGAGCTGAGTCATGAGATTCGTAATCCTCTAAATTCTATCGAGATTCAGATGTCTTTGCTGCAGAGGATGGCGGCTCGTCTCCCTTCAGAAGAAGCGGCCACTTTTCTGAAGGTAGTTGAAGTGGTCCGGGTAGAAAGCCGTCGTCTTAATTCGCTGGCCGGTGATTTTCTCAAGATTCAGAAGAGTCGGAGCCTGACTTTGGCCGATTGCGATCTTTTTGCAGTGGTTCGTAATGTGGTAGAGTTGCTTCGTGAAGAGGCCCGGGAGGCTCATGTTGATATCCGTTTACGCCTGGAAGAAGAAGCAGTTTTTCTGCGTGCCGATAGTGATAAGTTGCAGCAGGCTTTCATGAATTTGATGAAAAATGCTCTGGAAGCTCTGGCTGAGGAGGAGGTCGAAGGTGCTGTTTTAGAGGTTTCAGGACGGCTTGAAAATGATCGGGTGGTGCTGACGTTTGCCGATAATGGTAGCGGAATTCCCTTTGCCCAGCAGGCGAAAATCTTTGATCTGTTTTATACTACTAAAGCTTGTGGTACCGGTATCGGACTGCATCTATGTCGTGATGTGATTCGCGCTCATGACGGCGAAATAACTTTTGTCAGTGATGAGAAATCTACTGTATTTACGGTGGTCTTGCCCCGCATGGAGTCCAATGAGTAAATCGAAAGATCTTAAAATTGTAGTGGTCGATGATGAAGAGCGGGCCGTCGAAGGTCTGGTTGAGCTTCTTAAGCTGGATGGTTTTTCGGCGACCGGCTACTGTCAACCAGGTCGGGTTCTTGACCATTTGCGGCGTGAGTCGGTAGATCTTCTGCTGACTGATCTGAAGATGCCGGAGCTCGATGGAATTGAGCTGTTGCGTAAGGTTCGGACCCTTGATGCAGCTATCAGTGTGATCATGATCACCGGGCAGGGGACGGTTAATGATGCTGTATCAGCGATGAAAGCCGGGGCCGACGACTACCTCATCAAGCCGATCAATATCGATGAGTTAGAGATCACCATTGCTCGAATCCGTGAAAAACGGGAACTTCTGGCCCAGAATCGGGTTTTGCGGGAAGCCTCCAGAGATCTGGTCGGGCGCTCCGATTTTATCGGTCGCAGTTTGGAAATGGAGAAGATTTTTCGTGCACTTCGTGATGTTGCCCCAACCATGGCCAGTGTTTTGATCGAAGGTGAGACCGGCACCGGCAAAGAGTTGGTGGCCCGAGCCCTGCATCGTCTCGGAGCTCGTTCTGACAAACCTCTGATTACTATTAATTGTGCGGCCCTGCATGAAGGCCTTCTTGAAAGTGAGCTCTTTGGTCATGTAAAAGGGGCTTTTACGGGGGCTGTACGTAACAAGCAGGGCAAATTTTCACTAGCCGACGGCGGCACCATTTTTCTTGATGAGATCGGTGATATGGCGTTATCAGTGCAGGCTAAACTTTTGCGGGTTCTGGTCTCTGGAGAGTTTCAGCAGGTCGGCGGAGAGAAGACCCATTATGTTGATGTCAGGGTTTTAGCGGCGACCAATAAAGATCTGCGGGCGGCGGTAGCGGAGGGTAAGTTTCGAGAGGATCTCTATTATCGTCTCAATGTTGTCCAGTTTACCCTGCCCCCTTTGCGGGAACGTTCCGGTGATGTGGCTCTTTTGATTAAATATTTCTGTGAGCAAATTGCCAAGCGTGAACAGCGCCAGGTTCTTTATCCGGAGCGGGCGGCGATGCGGCTGCTCGAAAGTTCACCCTGGCCCGGAAATGTTCGGGAGCTGGAAAACGTCATCGAGAGAGCCGCTATATATGCTAAGGATCGCCCGATTATGGTTGAGGACTTGCCTGACCACCTGCAGCCGGTTAATGGTTCGATTTGTACTAAGGAGAGAAGTGGGGAAAGCACCTCTTTCGTCGGTTTGACGATCAAGGAGATGGAAAAACGGATGATTCAGGAGGCCCTGGAGCGCTGCCCAAGCAAAGCCCAGGCGGCCAGAGAGCTGGGCATCAGCGTCAGAAAAATTGAGTATCGAATCAAGGAGTGGCAGCAGTGATGGGCAAACAAGACGGTTTTTGTTTAAGTTTTTCAAGTTTTCGCCGATAGGTATAGGCAAATTCTTCTTGACTTAAGGATTTCTGAAAAGGGAAGAGTAGCTATGTTTAATGTCAATAAACCACCTGTTGTCAATTCCGCAGTATTGCCGGTCTCACCCGTTAATAGAGTGCAGAGCGGTAGCCGATCGCAAGGTAAAAGTATCGATATTCGTGGGCGGATTCTACATGTTCGGAGTGGGCGTCAGCGTCCGCGGCGTTACTCTTTGACCCCTTTTACGGGAACCAATCGGAGGCAGCCGCGAGTTCAGCGGCGTTCGGGCAGAGGTACGGATAATTCCGGAGATCGGGTAGTAACCTTACTGGTTCCAGCGGGGGTGATGCTTGACAACCTCACCGGTAAGGAGGTTGTTCTTAAGATTTTAGGCTGATTTATTGTAGTTGTTGGTAAACTCTTTTATCTTCTCGAAGGTTTTACGGCTGGTCGCATGCTCAAGGCGGCAGGCATCAAGCTCAGCGATTTCATGGTCAAGTTTTAGAACTACTGTCAGAAAATTGTAGAAAGTTTTATGACGCTCGCCAATTTCCCGCGCAATCTTTTCCCCGGCCTCAGTTAAGGTTAAATAGCTGTAACGTTCGTAATTCACCAATCCCTTTTCCGCCAATCCCTTCATTGCGCCAGTGACGCTCGGCATTTTGACATTGAGACGCTTGGCAACATCTTTGACACGTGCAACTCGTTGTTCTTGTTGAAGATTGAGTATTACCTCCAGATAGTCCTCCATATTGGAGGTCAACTCTCCAAGCTCCTTTTGCTTGTCCATGACACATCCCCTTCTCACTGAATCGGGGTGGTTCCCCTCAGTCTTAAGTTTCTTAGCTATCCATAAGTTTAATAGCCCCCCTTACTCTATTTGTCAAATAATTCAAGCGACAGGTGGCCTTTTCCAGGTGGTATGTTTGTTGCAAATCACGGGTTACGGGGTCTGTCAAGTGGGAAGTTTTGCCGCGTGTGATTAGTGACCAGCAGTTAGTTGTCAGTAAAATCATATGTCAACTTAAGGTAGGTAAACAGAATGAATCATGAGATCTACTCAGCTTTAAGCGGGGCTTTGGCCAATGAGCGCCGTCAGGAGATAACGGCCAATAATCTGGCAAATGTTAACAGTGGCGGTTTTCGTCGAGATGTGCCGCTGTTTGCGACGGTTTATGATCAGGTCAGCGGCAGCAATCGCCCGCCGGACAATAGTCAGAAAATTCTTGAGCACAACTGTTTTGCCGTGCATGATGGGAATTGGATAGATTTTCAGACTGGGGCTATGCAGGATACGGGCAATCCTCTTGATGTGGCGCTCAATGGAGAGGGTTTTTTTGTTTTAAAGAGGGTAGCTGACGGGGAAGTCTATTATACCCGGGATGGTCATTTTCGTCTCAACGAACAGCGCGAACTGGTTGCCATTAATGGTGATCAGGTGATGGCCGCCGGGGAAGATGATGTGCCTTTGGTCCTGGCCGGAGAAAATCCGGGGGGGGCTGGTGATATTAAGATCGGGAAATTGGGAGATGTGATGGTTGATGGTCAGCCGATTGGGGCTTTGCGTCTGGTGACCTTTGCCGATCTTCAGGGTCTGGAAAAACTTGGAGATGCAGGCTTTGTTGAAACCTCCGCTTCGGGCCCGCCGGAGCCCGCCGGTCAACTGTTACTCAATCAGGGGGTTCGCGAACTCTCCAACGTAAATGTTCTTAAAGAGATGGTCAACCTGATTGAGATTGCCCGGCAGTACGAAGCTCAGCAGAAGGTAATAGTCGGTCTTGATGAAATCAATAAACAGGTTGCAGGTGGGATTGTCGGTTAGGTGAGAGTCCCCAAAATTTTGCTATGTATCAAGGCGAGTTGAGATAATTATTTTTTATAAGGATGTTCATTCTCCGGCGTGGCCGGGTAAGGAGTAAGGTATGATCAGGGGTTTATTTACCTCATCCACCGGGATGACGGCCCAGCAGTTGAATATTGATGTGATTGCCAATAATCTGGCCAATGTCAATACCACCGGGTTCAAAAAGAGTCGGGCTGATTTTCAGGATCTGATGTACCAGACCATGTCAAGGGCCGGAACCACATCGGCGACCGGAGAGGAGATCCCGACTGGAGTTCAGGTCGGGCTCGGCACCAAACCGGTGGCCGTCTACAAAATCTTCACTCAGGGGAACTATCAGGAGACCGGTAACGAGCTCGATATGGCGATTGAGGGGGATGGTTTCTTTCAAGTTTTGTTATCGGATGGAACCACAGGCTACTCAAGGGCCGGTGCATATAAATTGGATAGTACCGGAAATATGGTTACCTCTGATGGCTACGCCTTGCAGCCGGCGATCAATATCCCCAGCGATACGATGCAGATCACGATAACTGCCGACGGAACGGTCTCGGTGATCCAGGCCGGACAAACCACTTCGACTCCGGTAGGCAATATCGAGTTGGCCAGTTTTTCGAATCCTTCCGGCCTTGATGCGACGGGCCGCAATCTTTTCAAGGAGACCGATGCTTCCGGAACGGCCACGACCGGGACTCCGGGGGCTGACGGCCTTGGGACGATCAGTCAGGGGTTTCTCGAAATGTCAAATGTGACCGTGGTCGAAGAGATGGTCAACATGATTGTCGGACAGCGGGCTTATGAGGCCAATTCAAAATCGATTCAGACCTGTGACGAGATGTTGAAAACCGCGAATACATTGAAACGTTAAGGCAATTTTTCAAGGTGGCCTTATTGATTGATGTTGCTGGTGGAGTAAAGGATGATGGTAATGTATTTTTTTAAAACGAGGCCTTTTCTTAAGAGAGTCTCTTCTTCGGTTTTCTTTCTGCAGTTGGCTGTGGCGTTTTTTCTGCTGGTTCTGGCCGGCTCGCTTCAGGCGATTGAGGTCGAGCCGGAAGGTCTGGTGCAGCGTTGCCGGGCCGAGCTTATGATCGAGGTTGAGAAAAGTCTACCCGGCATTGAGGAACTTTTCCTTGAGGACGCCGGCGAAGTGATTAAGTGGCTGGCGGCAAGCGATAATAGTGATCTATTTTCAGTTCTGCAGGTAGGTTGCTGGAACCGGAAAAGTGGTATTGTTCCGGTTCAGCTTGAGCTGTGCTCCGGCAGCGGCAAAGAGTTGCGGCGCTGGTTCAAAATCAGAATCAGTGGAAAAGAGCGAGTCTTGCTGGCAAAGCGTGATCTGGTTCGGGGCGAGCCCGTGCAAAGCTCAGATTTTGCAAGTCACCTGGTTGATTGCCAAAGCCTCAGGCAGGAGGTGGTGAGCCGCATGCCTGAGGGGATGATCTATCAATTGACCTGCAATCTGCGGGCTGGCGAGCCCCTGGCAAGGAAACGTCTACAGCCATATCGCTTGATAAAGCGCGGCGACCTTGTGCAGGTGCTGCTGCAGCAGGGAGGGGTCAGAATAAATACCCGAGGCGTAGCTATGGGGAATGGTACATTGAAAGAAGTTATTATTGTGAAAAATCCGACTTCAAAGAAATATTATCAGGCTCAAGTGGTCGGTTCCGGTGAAGTTGTGGTTGTCTATTAAATCTGCAATATTTTACCTTTTTGAGTTCAATTTTGTTGATAAGACTATTAAAGGAAGGTGTTGAGGCGATGAAAACCAGATACTGTGGATTAGGTGTTTTACTGCTTTTCAGCATGATTGTCGGGGGCGGTTGTGCGCATCAGTCGGCTCAGTCAAGAGCCCTGGTGCCGGTGATTCGACCGACAGCGCCCCCCCCGGTGCAAAATTCCGGAAAAGCTGTGTCGCGATATAAGAATGGTTCCCTGATTAATCTCGAACAGGGGGGGCAGGATGATTTTGTGCAGATTTTCAGCTCCCGTCGAGCCCGTTATGTTGATGATATTGTTTATGTTCTGGTCTCCGAAGAGTTTAAGGGAACCGGATCGGCATCAACTTCCAGCGATGGAAAGAACAGTACTAAATATTCGGTTCCCGCACTTTTTGCTCTGAAAAAATATCTTGGTGACCTGGGTCAGATGGATAATTGGCTTGAGACCGCACGTAGTAATGAAACCTCCGGTTCCGGAGCGACCAGTCGCAGCAACACCCTGACGGCCAAGATTGCCTCACGGGTGACCGAAGTGCTGCCGAATGGAGATTTTCGGATAATGGGGACTCACTTTACCCAGGTAAATAATGAAGATCATTTTGTTACCGTTTCGGGCATTATTCGTCCGACCGATATTTCGGCCGACAACTATATTCTCTCCTCGGCAATTGCCGAGGCCCGTATAGAATACAGTGGTAACGGTACTATCGGAACCAAACAAGGGGTCGGCTGGGGCACAAAAATTCTCGATCTGGTATGGCCGTTTTAGACACTTGGAAACATTCTTGGGAGTGCCTGTGATTATGCAGAAAATTTGTTGGCGATTACTTATCTTAATCTTTGCTGGATTGTTGCTGGCCGATTTTGCGGCGGCTGCCCGCCTCAAAGACCTTGCTCATATCAAGGGTGTGCGTAGCAACCAGCTGGTAGGTTATGGCTTGGTTGTGGGGCTCGCCGGAACCGGTGACGACACGAAAAAGGGGAAATTTGCCAGTGAGGCGATGGCCAATATGCTTGATAAGTTCGGGATTTCAGTAAATGCCGCAAGTATAGATCTCGATAATGCCGCAGCTGTTATGTTGACGGCTGAATTGCCCCCCTTTTCCCGAAATGGTTCCCGTCTGGATGTTCTGGTTTCATCGATTGGTGATGCTGATAGTTTACAGGGTGGAACCTTGATGCTGACCCCTCTACGAGGCCCCGATGGCCGGGTCTATGCGATGGCGCAGGGACCGGTGTCGGTGGGTGGCTTTAGCCTTGGTGGGGGCGGCGGTAAGAAGGTCAAAAATCATCCTACGGTTGGGCGGATTGCGAATGGTGCCATGATCGAGCGGGAGCCGCCGTCGACTATGTTTATAGATGGAAAAATTGTTCTGACTCTTAACCGTCCAGATTTTATGACCGTCTCCCGAGTTGCCAAAGCGGTTAATGAGACTTTTAATCAGAAAATTGCGATTCCGATAGATTCCGGAACCATTGAAGTGACACCGCCGAGTCAGGATAAAGAGGTCCTGATTCCCTTTCTTGCGGTTGTCGAAAATCTCCAGGTAACCCCTGATACCCGGGCTCGGGTGGTGATTGATGAGCGTACCGGAACCGTGGTGGTAGGTCGTAATGTTATGCTTGATGCCGTGGCTGTTGCCCACGGCGATCTGAGTATCCAGATTTCAGCAATGCCAATGGTTTCGCAGCCACCGCCCTTCTCGTTAGGGGAAACCGCAGTTGCAGTCGACAAGCAGGTTGAGGTGGAAGAGGAGCCCGGCAAGCTGGTAGTTATGGCGCGCGGAGTGAACATCGATGAACTGGTCAAGGCTTTAAATTCGATCGGCGTCTCCCCCCGAGATTTGATCGCTATTTTTCAAGCTATCAAGGCTTCCGGAGCACTGCACGCAGAACTGGAAGTGATATAAGATGTAGAATTTATTGTTTTCTCTTCTGGTATGGGCTTTGCAAAATAACTACCAGGAGAGTTTTCAGGAGGAAGAAAATGCCTACCGGGATTCTCCCAACATTTAATATGGCTTCGGTTGCTAACCCGGCGACGGATGTTAGGCGGCAGGATTTGCAGGGTGAGCTTGAGGCTGCGGCGTCCGGGAAAACCCAGGTTGACCGTGAAGCAAAACTGCAAAAGGCCTGTCAGGGTTTCGAAGCGATATTTATCAATACAATCTTGCAGGAGATGCGAAAGAGCATTCCCGATGATGGGCTTCTGCCGACCAGTAATGCGACGCGCACCTGGCAACAGCTCTTTGACAACCAATTAGCCGAAACCCTGGCTTCGCGACAGGAGATGGGGGTGGCGAAAATGCTCTATCAGCAGCTTCAAGAGATGGAGGGCGGAAAAAAATAAAAAAAAGCTAAAGTTTTATTTCGCATGGTCGATATACTCTGGTGAATGATAAATCCGTCTACTTCAGAGAGGTGCAGACTATGGGTATAAATAATGTGAGTTCAGCCCTGTACAGTGATGCTATAAAGGCTCTTGAGACGACCCGTAAAGATGGGCCGCCAAGAAAAAACGAGGCTTCAGCTGAAACCGGAACCAGCGGAGAACAAGGCGATAAAGTTACGATCTCTTCTCGGGCTAATGATTTGGGCCGTCTGGCCGAGCTGGCTAAGGCCGCACCCGAGATTCGCAGCGAAAAGGTTGCGGAGCTTAAAAGTGCACTTGAGGATGGTTCGCTGAAAGTTGATAGCCGCGAGCTGGCCGCAAAGATGTTTAAGGAGATGAGCCTCGAATCCTGGTTCTAAAATTGATTTTTTGATATAGATGTGCCCGGATGTTGCACATTACTTTTTCGCAGGCCCTGGATTGTCGTAATCCCGGGCCTTTTTATTGGCTGATTGGTGTTGTTTGTTAAAGTGATAACTCATAAGGTTAGAGGAAATATCATGTTGCAGCACTATCAAAGTCTGGCTCAACTGTTGGAGAAAGAGGTTTTGGTTCTCGGGCAAGTAGCGGACTTCTATCAGCAACTTTCCGAAAGTCTGGGCTCCAGCCAACAGTTGGCCCTGCCTGAGCTTTTTGCCGGAGGAGCACGTTCTTGTGACGATCTGGCGGAAATTGCCGAAGAAAAACGTCAACTTCTGGCTGAGATTGGCGTCACCTCGTTGCGCCAACTTCTGACCGCCGAGCGCCCGGCTAAGGTTCGTCGCCTGGTTGGTCTGCGTGGCCATGAAGTGGCTCAACTGCGGCGAAAAATTGAAGAGAGCGGCAGCTCAATCGGGCAAGCTCTGCAAGTTCTACAGGTGGTCAATCAGAGATTTCGCGATTTCTTTCAGCAACTTTGCCCGGCGACGATCAGCTACCAGGGCGGCGGAGTGATGGCTGATAACGGGATGTCGTATAGTGGTGTTGCTATCGATGGTCAAGTTTGATTGATGATCTATTTTGATGGAGGCAGAAGATTATGGTAGTCGGTCTTTCCAATGCGTTAAATACCGCCAAAGTCGGAATGATGGCGAATATGACCTCAATCGATATTATCGGGCACAATATTGCCAACGCCAATAATCCCGATTATCGTCGCCAGGTGGGCTACCTTGAGACCACTAATCCAATCCCCAGCGCTCTCGGCCCCCGGGGCACCGGGGTTCAGGTTAGCCGAGTCGAATCTCTCTACGATCGTTTTCTTTTTCGCCAGGTCAATTACGAGCAGTCGAATCAGGGGATGTGGGAGTCGCTGGCCGGTGGGCTTGATAGTGTCGAGCGAGTTTTCAACGATCTTAATGATAATGGATTGGCCGCCCAAATGGCAGAGTTTTGGGGCGCCTGGGAAGATCTTGCCAACCAGCCGGAAGGTGGTATTGAACGGGAGGCCCTGACTGGCAAAAGCCGGGTGTTGTCGGCGACCTTTAACTCAATGGGTGATGACCTTGATTTTCAGCGTCAAGTGCTGAATAGCTATTTTGACAAAGGGGTTGCCGATATTAATCAGCTGGCTGATAGTTTGGGTGCCCTGAATCAGGCTATTTTGGAGGCCGAGGTCAATGGCGGTCTGGCCAATGATCTTCGTGACAAGCAGCTGGCGCTGCTTTCGGATCTCTCAAGCTTGGCCGATATTGACTACAACGAGGATAATTCAGGGCAGCTCAATATCATGCTTCAGGGAGGCAAACCCCTGATTTTGGGAAGTGAGGTCTTTCATATACAGAGTAAGGCCGATGATCAGGGCGACTTTCATGTCTACTTCGGTTCTGAAGGAGTTGCGAACGATGACCTTTTAGGCAGTGGCAAGATGAAGGGTTGGATCGATGCCCGGTCAGAATTGGTGCAGGCTCAGGATGATCTTAATCGGATGAGCAGTGCCCTGATCTTCGGGGTGAATCAGGCCCATTTCCAGGGTTATAATCTTGATGGCGAGACCGCTTTGACTTTCTTTGATCACCGTATAGGTTTGGTGGAGGGACAGGAAAACATTGGTGATACGACCATCTCCTTCCATGCCGATCCGACCAGCGCTGAAGCTCCGGAAGGGATAGCCTGGGCGACACTGGCCAATTATGATGATTTTGAGATCAGATTTACCGACAATTATAATGCCGATGTAACAAATACCCCAGAGTTTATCATTGTCAATACCACGACCGGGGTTGAACTTGATGCGGCGTCTTATGCTGTGGATGAGAGTGTCGCCGGAGAGCTGGTTATAAGTTTTAATGATTCGACAGATCCCGCGCTGACGCCTGATAAAGGGTATCATCTTAAATTGAACTACGGATCCGGGACTGAGCCGCAGAATGGGGATACTTTCAACCTCTCCTTCGGCGCCCACGCGGCCCGAACCGTGGTCGTAAATCAGGAGCTGGAAAATCCCGATAAAATTGCGATCTCCGATAACTACTTCGAGGTTCCCGGCAACAATAAAATTGCTCTTGAGATTGCCCAGCTTCAGCATCAGCAGGTGGTCAATGGTCGCTATACTTATGCTGAATTCTATACCTCTCTGGTAAGTCGCGTGGGCTCAGCGTCATATACGGCCCAGTCGCGGCAAAGCCAGTCGAAGCAGGTGCTGGAGCAGCTTAATATTCGCGAAGAGTCGGTCTCCGGGGTTTCAATCGATGAGGAGATGACCAACCTGATTAAGTTTCAACAATCCTATCAGGCGACCGCCCGCATGGTGACGACGATTGATGAACTGATGCAAATTCTCAATGACATGCTTTAGGAGGGAGGTTTTCCCATGATACGCACTACAGCAAATCATTTTTATATGAGTGTTGACAGCAACCTCTCACGGTTGGCTGAGGAACGTAATCGTTACCTGCAGCAGGTTTCAACGGGCAAGAACTTCAGCCGGATCTCAGAAGATCCAGTCAGTGCAACTGCAGTCTTGAATTACAAGTCTGAGGATGTCAAGATCAGTCAATTGGGTCGCAATATGGTTCAGGGAGATAACCAGTTGGCCGTGGCCGGCACCGTAACCGATCAGGCTAACTCCTTAATCTTTGATGCCAAAGGTACGATGACGGCCTGGCCCAGCACTCAAGATACCGCCATGCAGCAGACTATGATTCAGGAGATGCGTCAATTTGAGGATCGTCTTTATGGTTTGGCCAATACGGTAAATAACGGAGGTTCCCTATTTTCAGGCTTCCAACGGCGTGAGATCGAGACCTACGCCAAAATCTCCACCACAAATTCTCACCTGGGTGCCGTCTACAACGGGGATGGCGGTGAAATCTCGATGGAGGTTGGAGTTCTGCAGACCCTGCAACTCAATGTTGTTGGCGGAGGATCTACCCTCGACGGCCGTGAAATTGAAGGTTTTTTCAGTAAAGAAAAAAGCCAGGACAGTGATGCCCGCGATATATTTGCTCTCTTTTCTCAGATGATTGCTACTATGGAAGATGGCAGCAATGCACTCTATAGTACTTCAAGCGAATATCCGTTGCCTGCGGTACGTAATTTAGCCGATAATGAACTCGAACTGGTCTATTCCGATGGCACCACCCAGGCGATAATGGCGACTTATTCCGGTGGGAATCCAATTGCTGATAATGCCGGGAACATTAATGACGCGGCAGCTCCCGGCATAACTGCTTTACTGCGGGCTGAAACTTCGGGAACACCATTGCCAAATTTTGCCGCTGACCAAACCATGGCGGCTGGTGATCTGAAAATTAATGGCTTTGATATTGGCGCGGTTAATTTTGTCGAAGTTCCGGCAGAAACCAGTGTTGCTGCCTCAAATGCGGCTTTGAGTAATATCAGGGGCCTGGCCGCTGCTATTAATAGTGAAAGTGATCAAACCGGGGTTTGGGCTACCTATGAACCGGAATCCGACAGCTCGACACCATATGACTACAACCTGGTTCTGACTCGAGCCGAAGCCGACGGTCGGCCGATTACCATCGAGTTGGCTAATGATGCCCATACCCAGACCGGGCTCGGTACGGCAACCGGAATTACCGACTATCACCCTGGAGTTGATGGTGACAGCTACAATTCAGCCCCCGCCTTTGGCGGCCACACGACAGTTTATAACAGTAATAACGGGGCCGTAACCCTGGAGTCGGACAATGCTTTCACTATATTGGAAAGCGTTCCGGGAGCTTTGAGTGAAACCTTAGGGCTTTCTGTAAATGAAGGTCTTGATGGTCATGAAACAAAAAGCGTACTTTATCAACAAGTCGCCCAGCTTGAAGAGTATCTCACCCATTTTACCGCCGAAAGAGCCTCGGTTGCGGCCCGCCGTAACCATATTGAGGCCAGCCAGGAAAGTCTTGATGTCCGTTCTCAAAATTTGAAAGATGCAATTGACAATCTGGAGACTGTCGATATGGAAGAGGCGATCATGAAATACTATGCCGCCCAGAACTATTATGAGGCGACCCTGGCTTCAACCAGCCGGGTGATCACAACCTCTATTCTTGATTATCTACGTTAACACACTTTAATCCGTCATTCCGGCGAAAGCCGGAATCCATTTTTTAACATTTAGTTTCACTCTTGCAAACTTTTTTA
>JANTGZ010000049.1 GCA_024762675.1 Thermodesulfobacteriota bacterium
GCCCTTCTGCCTCTGGCAATCATCTCCCTGCTTTCCATATATCAGGTCAAATCGCAGCTGCAAAAACAGACCCTGGTTGAATTAAGACAAAATTGCCAAATCCAGGCCATGGTTATTTTTGAACACCTGCTGGTGTTGGAAAATGATCTGCAATCTGTCGGCTGGCTCTGGAAACAGTCAAGGGTTAATGATCTCGATGGGGGGTGCGACAATTTTTCCAAACGAATCGAAAGTCATTTTCGGGCAATTTCTATTTTTAATCGGAAAACCCCGCCTAACATACTCTTCGGAAGATCAGATATCCTGCTCCAAAAGTTGCCTGAACTGACTGAAAACTTGGCCCCGGGAAAAACCAATATAATTACGAGGTCCTCAAAAACCGAGGTTTTCGATATCTTTTTGATCCGCTTATTAGACTCTGAAAACCCTGAGGCCGGTGTCTTGATAGGAGAAGTGAATCCAGGTTTTATTTTTGGTGAAAAACTTCTTGATCTGCTCCCGACGGCAACCCGGATTGCTCTTTTGGGCCGGGGGCAGCAAGTTGTTTTCTCTACTTTCAGCCCGGAGACCACCTTCTCAGGGTTAGCAAAATCCGGTCTCGGCCAGAAGCACTCCGGTGATTTTGAGATGGTTTCCGATCTGCAAAAAAATATATTCTCTTATCTCTCCATATTTCTTAAAGGGAACTTTTCCGGTTCTCCCTTGATTGTGGTATTGGGCAAACCCCGCCAGCAAGTTTTTAAGCCGGTAAAAAGTTTTCTGACGCTCTCATCCCTGGTCTTTATCGCGACCCTGTTGCTGATTATACTTTTTTCGGTAAAATTCATTCAAAAGAGCCTGGTTCCCCTGGAAAAACTGCAAGAGGGGACCAAACAGATTGTTAAACGTAACTTTAGCCACCAGGTCGAGGTCTCAGGCCAAGATGAATTTAGTGACCTGGCCGGTGCTTTTAACCTGATGTCAACCGAATTGCAACGGCAGTTTAAGGTTTTGCTCTCCCGGTCGGAGATCGACCGGGTCGTACTCTCATCGTTGGAGAGAGATGAAATTGTTAGAACCGTTATAAATCGAATCGGGGATTTTCTTTCGTGTGAATCGGTTGGTCTGAGCTTTATAGATGAGGGCGATGATACTCGTTACCAGACCTTTGTCGGTAGCGGTCAGGAAACCATAAAAGAGCTCAACCTGTCTCTAAAAGAGCGTGATCTGGCCGCCCTGCACTCATGTAAGGTCTTTATGCTCTTTCAAGATAGTAAAAAATTTCCTCCATTTTTTTTCGAATTCGGGGTCAAAACCGAAGATCAGGTCCTGGTTTTTCCAGTCTTGACCAGTGGTCGGCTGGTGGCGGCCATGTTTTTTATCTACCGTGATTTCGATAGATACTTTCAGGAGGAACTGGTTCTCGCACAACAGATGGTGGGGCAGGTGGGTGTGGCCTTGTCTAATTCCCTGCTCCTGACCGATCTTCAGGAGATGAGCTGGGGCTCGTTGATGGCCTTAGCCCGGTCGGTTGATGCTAAGTCCCCATGGACCGCCGGTCACTCCACCAGAGTAACCCATCTTGCACTTGAAATTGCCCGGGGCATGGGGGTTGATGGTCAAGAGTATGATAATCTGCACCGGGCGGCCCTGCTTCATGATCTCGGCAAGATCGGAATCCCCCATGAGCTGCTTGAAAAACCCGGTAAGCTTGATTCGGAAGAAGTGTCTTTAATTGAAACCCACCCTGAGATCGGTGCCCGTATTCTTGAGCCGATAGAGGCTTTTCAAGAATTTATTCCGGCAATCTATGAGCATCATGAACGTTTTGATGGTAAGGGTTATCCGGCTGGTAAAAAAGGTGAAGAGATCTGTCTCAAAGCTCGGATAATAGCGGTTGCTGATGTTTATGATGCCTGCGCTTACGATCGTCCCTATCGTCCAGGTATGGGACATAATAAGGTTGTCGAAATAATACGGGAAGGGGCAGGCTCAGATTTTGACCCTGAAGTTGTTGCCGCTTTTCTCAAAGTCGATTTTCTGCAATTACAGTTGAAAAACAGTTCGATGGGTATGCTATGAAAAAAATTATTTTGTGCGTTTCAGGTGCAATTGTGATTGGTGCGCTCCTGTTTTTTATGATGAATCGCGGCGCCAGTCGAATCCCGGCAAACCTTCTCGGTATGTGGGCGACAACTTCACCCGGCTATACTGATCGCTATATGATCTTTCAGGATGAAAGCCTGGTTATTGGTGCCGGCGAAAACAGTAGTGATTTATACCAGGTTAACCGGGTCCGGGAGGAAGATATCGGGTCCGAAACCAACTATATTATAGATTATGAGAATGATGAAAAGACAAAATTCAAACTGAAGTTTGTCTATACGAAGGGCGGCAATGAAACTATAAAAGTAGACCATCTGGAAAAGATTACCTGGATTAGAAAAAAATAGGTTGACCGACAGCCGCCGAACAATTTATTAGTCTCTTTTCAAGGTTAAAACCACCGCCTTGAGGCGGTCAGATTTATCTGCTATACTCAGCCTTTCATAAGAAATGGAGGCTAATTGTGGAATATCGTTATGGTAGTCATTCAGTTTATAATATTCGTTATCATTTCGTATTTGTTACGAAATACCGGTATAAAGTTCTCAGAGGAGATGTTGGTTTAAAGGTTAGAGAGCTGATACGTCAAACCTGCCAAGCTTTTGAGATTGAAATTATCAAAGGCACAGTGAGTGGTGATCACATCCATCTTTTTGTCTCAGCTCCTCCGGTCATGGCACCAAGCGAAATAATGCGGAGGATTAAAGGCCGAAGTTCAGCTAAGATATTTGAGAGTTTCCCAGATTTGAAGCGTCGATATTGGGGTCGTCATTTTTGGGCTCGTGGCTATTTTTGTGTTACTTCGGGAGAGTTAACCGAAGAGATGATTAAGGAATATTTAGAGCACCATTTCGAGCCTAAAGTTGATGATAATTTCAAAACTGAAGATTAACGGGTCTGCTGACCCGTATCCGGACTTTCAGTCCATTATACTAACCCACCTGCTTTAGCGGGTGGTTGTTGAGTTATATTTTAGACTATTTGTTAGGAGAGTCAATGGATTATGTTTTACCGGGCCTGGCCGGATTTGTTGCAATTTTCTCGCTATTGTTGTCACCAAAGGTACAAACTGAGGGGGCCTTTTTTAAGGGGTTGAGCGCCACGGGCGAACAGCCCGGATTTCTGACCTTGACCTTCTCTCAGGTGACGACCTGGATCTTTGCCCGCTCGTTGCTTAATGCCGCGATCCTCGGTTTTTATTATGGTATTTGGGGGACTCTGGCCTACGCCTTCTATTATTTCTCCTTTATAACTGGTGGTCGTATCGTAGACCATTTGCGTTTTGAAAACGGATATGGAAGTGTTCAGGAGTTTTTGAGAGCACGTTTCGGCTCCTGGGGGACCGGCTGTTACAACTTTGTTGTTGGTGTGCGGCTGATCAGCGAAGTTTTTGCCAACCTGCTGGTGATCGGCATTCTTTTTGGTGCAGCAGGCACGCAAACCTATACTCTTTCGATTCTTGCTTTTGCTGGAGTCACACTATTTTACTCGATGTTAGGCGGGCTACAGGCTTCATTGCGGACCGATCTGTTTCAAATGATCTTGTTTCTCTGCACCTTAGGGATGCTGGCCTTGCTGGTGGCCAATAGTCAAAGTGTTGGTCTTGACGACCTCTGGTTTAAGCCGTTTGAGATCTCCCAACCGGGCCCGGTATTGATGCTGGTGGCGCTACTGCAAATCTGGAGTTACCCGATGCACGATCCGGTGATGATGGATCGTGGTTTTCTGGCCGACCGGGAAACGACCAGGCGCAGCTTTTTTCACGCCTGTTGGATCAGTTTTATCTGTATAATGATTTTTGGTTGCCTGGGGGTTCTGGCCGGAGCCAAGGCTCAGGTTGGTGAAGTGATGAATGATGCTCTACTGCGCCTTTTCGGCGAGATCCCGATACTGATTTTCAGCGGCTGTCTCATTATTTCGGCTATGTCGACTCTCGATAGCACGCTCTCCAGTTCAGCTAAACTGATTGCCTCTGATATGGGTGTGCTGCGGATGAACCTGCGTAACGGTCGGATGGTGATGGCAGGTTTTATGTTGATTGGTCTGTTGCTGGTGTTCTGGGGAAACAAGGATCTTTTCAGCGCGGTAGCTGTTAGTGGTACGGCTTCGATGTACCTGGCTCCGGTGATTTTTTTCTCTTTATGGGGCAGACGTGATGATATACCGGTCTGGAGCTACCTGTTCAGCTTTATTTTGGCAATAAGTGGTGCCGTACTCTACTTCACTGAATCGAGCGGTCATTCGGCGCTGCTTGGTGACATTCACAAGTACACTAAGCTGTTATATATCTGTATTGCTGTGCTCGGTTTTGGCTGTCTCTCATTCTGGCTCGGCGGTAGCATGAATCGGGTTTTGCAGCGGAAGTGAACGAGTGAGTTCAGAAAAAATCTTTAATGAAGTCTGGAGGCAGTGAAACAATTTTGGTAAATAAATTCATTCAGTTGCTGGAAAAAATCGGCAGGTTGCCAATCTGTGCGCAAACCATAGATACCCTGCAGGTAAACCTCGGTTATCGTTGCAACCTCGCCTGCAAGCACTGTCATGTGCAAGCTGGGCCGAACCGGACCGAAATGATGAGTCGCGATGACATTGAATCGGTTATTCAGGTTCTTGGTAATTCACCAATAGGGGTTCTTGATCTGACCGGCGGAGCTCCGGAACTGCATCCCGATTTTCGCTTTTTAGTAACCACTGCAAGGGCCATAGGCTGCCACGTTATAGCGCGCAGCAACCTGGCAATCTTTTTTGAAGATCAGCAGGAAGATTTGCCAGCCTTTTACAGCGAAAATGGCGTTGAAATTGTTGCTTCCCTGCCTTGTTTCAGTGCCTCTAATGTCGATATAGTGCGCGGGGACGGCATCTTTAAAAAATCTATCGAGGCCTTGCAAATTCTTAACGATCACAGATATGGAGACGCTGATGGCAAGCTGAAAATCAATCTTGTCTATAACCCTACGGGAGCATTTCTGCCCCCCCCTCAAGAGTCCCTTGAAGAGCTTTATCGCAAAGAGCTTCTGGAAAATTTCGGAGTCCGCTTCAACAGCTTATACACCATAGCTAATATGCCATTGGGTCGCTTTAAAGATTTCCTCATCAAAACAGATGGTTACGATAATTATCTGGAAGGACTACAGAAGGCGTTCAACCCTGAAACTTTAGAGAATCTTATGTGTCGGCAATTAATAAGTGTTGGTTGGGATGGTACGCTTGCTGACTGTGACTTCAACTATGTCGCCGGGACCAAGGTGGAGAACGGCTTCCCTGCCCATATACGAGATTTTGATTATGAGGTTCTGTGTCGCCGGCAGATAGTCTTAAATGAACACTGCTTCGGATGCACGGCCGGCCAGGGTTCCACCTGAACCGGCGCTGTGGCAGGCGGTCAGCCTGCTTAAAAATCGGTTTTCATCTGCGGCTATCCATTAACCGCCTACCGGTTGTCACGAATTCCCAATCTTTTTTCACAACCCCATTAACTCTACAGAAAGACCGTCCCGGGTACGATCTTTATAGATTAAGGATAAAAAATTTTGGCGGAGAACAAAAACAGGAAAATTATTAATAAGATCGTTATTGTCTGCGTTATCATTCTAGGAGTTGTCGCCTTTCGGTATTTTGATCTGGGACAGTATCTTACCCTCGAATACATTAAGGCGTCACAGGAGAAATTTCAAATTCTCTATCGGGAGAACCGTTTTCTTGTTGTCGCCACCTACATGGGCATCTATATAGTGGTTACCGCCCTGTCGCTACCCGGGGCCGTAGTTCTCTCTTTAGCCGGGGGCGGACTGTTCGGGCTTACTGTTGGAACGATAGTAGTCTCCTTTGCTTCTACGATTGGGGCAACTCTGGCCTGCCTGGTTGCCAGGTTTTTATTGCGTGACTGGGTGCAGAATAAATTTGGCGACCGCTTAACCATAATCAATAATGGTATCGCCAAGGAGGGGTCATTTTACCTTTTCACCCTGCGACTGATTCCCGTGTTTCCTTTTTTTGTCATCAATCTTGTCATGGGGCTCACAAAGCTGCCGCTTTTTACCTTCTTCTGGGTCTCGCAGGTGGGTATGCTTGCCGGAACAGTTGTTTTTGTCAATGCCGGCAAAGAGTTGGCCAAAATCGACTCACTCAGCGGAATATTATCACCCGGCCTCATCGGATCATTTGTTATTCTGGGGCTTTTTCCGATTACAGTAAAAAAGCTGGTAAGCCTTTTTAAATCAAGAGCTGTTGAATGATTCTGCCAGTGTTTTATAATCCGGTATCAAATTCCAGTAATTCGCCAGGGCTGATGACGATATTGTCAGCAACCGGCAGGGATTCATCCATACCCTTGAGGTAGACGTTTAGAGAGTAGTTGCCCTCTGGCACGACGAAGGCGTACCAGAGGGGATAGTCGTTGTCCCAACGGCGCTTAATTTGCAGTATAGGTTTGTTGGTGGCATTGTCGATCAGGTCAAAACCGGTCATATTTTGCTCATGTTTCTTGATTTTAATACCACTGTCTAAAGTCAGGACCGTTTCAGCCCCGGCTTTGATCTTGATGTCGGTGGCGGCGATGGCCGGGGCCGGCATGGTTTTGTAGAAATACTCGAGGGAGTAAGTTCCTGGAGGTAGGGGTTTGCTGGTAAAGAAGTAGTAGCCGTTGCTTTTACCCGGGGTTTCGAGAACTATCCGGCCGTCATCGCGGCGCAGGGTGACCGAGCTTGCCGGTAATTTTTTGAAAGCGTCGGCGACATTGAAAATCAGGGTCCCAAGTTTTAGTTCGGTGGTTTCGCCACCGTTTATCGTAACTGCAATCGGGGCAATCTCGGAAGGTTTCTGGTTGTTGCTGTTGGCATAGCCGAAGATGGCTTCGTATTCACCGGAAAGTAGGGGGTGGATACTTTCGCTTTCTGGTTTGGCAGCAGTTTTTATGGTTTTGTTGTCCTTTTTCCTGACAATACGAATTTGGGCGAGGCTCTTTTCGGCGCCGGTTGGATAAGTGATTTTGAGTTTGCCAAGGCCGCTCTTTCTCTTTTTCGTAGTGGTTTTCGCCTTTTCATACTCAACTTTTTTGCTGACCTCTTTTTGGACTACCTGAAGGGCAGCCAGCAGGGCCGATGCGTTGCCGGCGTCGAAGTATTGGCCGCCGCCGGCGTCGGCAAGACAGCTGAGCTCCTCTTTCTGCATCCGGTCGACATCAAAGCCGACTACGTGCAGGATAAATTTGATACCGGTTGCCTTTAGGGCTTTAACGACACCGCAGGGGTCGGGGTTGCAGGTCTCCTCGCCATCGCTGACGAGGATTATGGTGGTTTCATTCTCTTTGGTCTTCAGTTTATCTACGACCATTTTTATAGAATCGGCAATCGGGGTTTTACCCTTGGGACTGATCTCTTCGACTTTTCTCAGTAAAAGATTGCGGTCATCACTGCCTGCCGGCAGCATGATTTCGATATCGTCGCAGCTCCCTTTTTGCCGATGCCCGTAAACGGTGAGGCCGAGCTTGACCTCGGTCGGCAGTGATGGGATAAGCTTATGGAGAACCTCTTTAGCTGCCTTAATTTTGGTTTTATCGCCCGCCATGCCCCACATCGAACCGGAGCCGTCGAGGATGATCATTACTTCAGGGAAATTTGCTACGGTTGCCCAAGTCGTACGGGGTGTTATTGCCGGAGAGGAGAAGAGGAAAAGTGAAGTGAGAACGTAGAATATGAGATGTCGGCAGTGCAGCATGGTATTCTCCTTTATGATGAGGTTGTTTTACTGTAATAATACATACTTTGTAAGAGATTGTCAAAAAAGATTGTTTTCAGGATATAGCCGGGGGTTGGGACACCGGAACTCTTTAAGCTTAAGATGAAGAAGAGCGGTGATTGTTACTTTTTGGTTGACTGTCGTGGTTGGAATATGTTCAAAGTTGAATATGAGATCTTATTTCCAGATTCCGGTTCCATCCGGAGAAGGTAAAGAGAGATGCTGATTAGAAAGAGATGTTTTTTTGTAGTTTTTATTACAGCTCTGCTGGGGTTGACAGGTTGTGCTGAACTGCTGCATACAGATCTTGGCAAACCGGCCCCACCAGGTGATCTGCAACAACCTTCGGCTTTACAGATCGCCGAAGCCGTACCGTTCTGGCAAAAGCAGGCCGAACAGCTCGAACGACTGGGAGATTATCATGGTGCTTGTCGAGTTATAAGGGAACGCTACCTGCGTTCTCCAGATGCAGAGATTGGTGATCGGTTTTCACTTCTACTCTCTTATCTGACAGATGATCAGGTGGCCGACTGGTGGTATCAGGAGAGTGAGGTTGATTTGTTGTGTAGAGTGACAGCGGAGTATTTTTTGCGCCTGCGTCGCCAACCTTCCGAAGGCTTGCCGGCAGCATCCGAGGAACTCTTGCTGGATCTCGCGCAAAAGCTGACTTCAGAGTGCGAGGTCAGTGAGGATGTCAGGGCCGAGGCCCAGGATTTTCTTCTCTTGCATCAAGCTTTAGTTAGCGTTCCTGAAGTTACAGTTGGCTGTCTTCTACCTCTTAGCGGTTCCAATGCTGCCGCCGGTGAACGCCTGCTAAGGGGGATGGAGCTGGCGTTGGGGGTTTATCCCGAGGTTTTTGCCGAAGTAAGTTCGGGGGCTGAAGTAAACTTATCTGAAACCTTAGAAGCCCAAGAGGTTTCGGAAAAAATTGAAATCCTGAAAGATTCGGAAATAACCGCTTTCGTGAAGCCTCCTGCGACTCCTGAAATCGGGTCTGAGACCTCTGTTGAATCAAGCTCCGGAGTTGTCTCAGCAAAAGCTCAGCCTGATCCTGGGGGTCTGTCTGAGGAGGCAAAGCCTTCAGCGGAACCCCTCGCAGTTATGGAAGAGTCGAATCCATCGACAACGAGAAAAACTCAATCTCTGCCTCGTCTAAGGGTACTGTTTTACGATACCGCCGGTGAGGGTGAGCGAGCCCGGGCCGGGGTTCGATATCTGGTAAATGAGAAGAAGGTCGATTTGTTGATCGGTCCCTATACCGGGAAAGCCGCCAATTATGCCGCTGTGGAGGCCCAGAGTCTGGGTGTGACCATGATCAGTTTGAGTCCTTTGATTCGCAACCTTGAGCGTTACCCAAATGTTTTTCAACACTATCCGACAATTCGTAACCAAGCAGTTTCACTGGCCGGTCTGGCGATGACCCGCATGGGTTTAAAAGATTTTGCCATGCTTGTGCCTAAAAACCGTTATGGGCGTGAGTTTTCTGGGGTTTTTACAGATCAGGTTGTTGCCTGGGGCGGTCGGGTGGTTCGCCAGGTCTATTATGATTCCAGCCGTCCCGATTTTGGTCCCGCAATTCGTGAGCTGATCGGTACTGAACGTTATCGTGATTTCAAGGAAAAACGTCAAGAGTATGAAGCTTGGGATAAAGCGCGTCAGCGGCAAGCGGAGAAGGGTGGGGTTGCTTCCGAAGAAGAGGATAAATTGGCTCAGTTGGCTCGCGAAATCGGCATTGAGGGTGATGAGTTTGATCTTTTTGCACAAGCGGATGAACTTATGCCACGGCCGCTGCTCGATTGTGACTTTGAGGCTATTGTCGTGCCGGATCGGGCTCAGACCCTGAAGCTGCTGATTCCTCAACTCGCTTTTTACGATCTGGAAGAGTCTTTTTTACTGGGCGGGCGTTACTGGAATAGCCCGGAGCTGTTGGTTTCGGCTGCCGAATACGCAGATGGGGCGCTCTTTGTTGATGCTCTATGTTCAGATTGCGCTGGGGCATCGGCAGAGCTTAGAGAATTTCAGAAACGTTTTGCGGCCCTTTATCAGGGGGGGACACCTGGTCTACTGGAAACCTATGGGTTTGACACGATTGTGTTGATTAGAAAGCTTGGCGCTAAAATCGGATCTGAATTTGGTGCTGAGATCTGGCGTCAGACTTTGGCCGAATGTCGTAACTTGCCCCTGGCATCCGGTCTGACCAGCACTCTTGGCGATGGTGAAATAGCCAAACGGCTCTATCCGTTAACCTTTAAAAAGGGACGCATCGAAAGCGTTAGTGATGCTTGTAACTGAAATCTGTCTTTACATCAGTACATCAGAGGTATGGTTGAGACCACTTGATGAAATAGATCAAGTATGAATTTGGGATAGATACCCAGCGTAATTGCCGTTGCGGCTACGGCCAGGAGCGGTAGGCTCATGGAGAGAGGAGGATCTTTGATATGGTCATTGTTGGCGAACTTTCCATCAAGCGGACCGTAAAATATGGTCTTTACCGAGCGGAAACAGTAAACTACAGACAGGGTTATGGCGGCTGCGCCGGCAATAGCAATGATCAATTTGCCGGTTGAACCTATGAGGCCGGCCTTGAAGATGCCGGTAAACATGATCCACTCACCGGGGAAACTGTTCATCGGTGGAAAACCGGCCAGTCCCATGGCTCCGATAATCCAGAGAACTGTTGTTACAGGCATTTTACGGGCCAGTCCACCGAGTTGTCGCATATCCCGAATGCCGGTGGTATAGACGATAATGCCGGCGGTGGAAAAGATAATAGTCTTACCCATGATGTGCCCCAGAAAGAAGAACAAGCCGCCGTCGATACCAGCCTTGGTCATGGAACATACTCCGAGCATTGAGTAAGCCAGCTGGCTGATGGTTGAGCAGGCGGCAAACCGTTTAATGTCAGTCTGTCCCAGGGTTAACAGGGCACCATAGACCATGGTAATCAGTGCCAGGGTCATTAAGGGCAAAGAAAAGACCTGGAAATCTCCGGTTAAGGGAATGATTAAAACTCGTAGCATAACATAGACGGCAATATTGGCATAAACCGCCAAGAGGCCAGCTATACAGGTGGGGTGTTCAGCATGAACCCATGGCATCCAGACCTGAAATGGAACCACGGCCATTTTGGCCATGATTGTTATCAGGAACATGAGAATCGCCCAGAATGCGGCTGGGGTTCCCGATAGACCAGCAATACTGTCGATCGCAAAACTGCCGGTATGGTAATAGACGATGACCGAACCGACGAGAAAAAAACCGGCCCCGAAAACCGCCCACATGAGACAGATCATGGCCACCCTGACCCGGTCGACATAGCCAAACATCGCCATAATGAAATATAGCGGTAAGGGTAGGATTTCGAGGAAAAAATAGATTCCAATCAGATTTGTCGCAAAACAGACCCCCATAAAGCCTGTTGGGAAAAGTAGGAAAAGGGCATAAAACCTGGTGTAATGGTTAACGGCTGTCTTTTTATCAACGTTACCATAGATGGCTTCGATGCGGTGATCGATATAGTGATCGGCATAAAATGATAGAGCGGCACAGAGCAGATTTATAATCAGGGCGATTGGTAGACTGAGGCCGTCACCGAGCAGATTCATCTTGATGGCAGGCCCGGCAAAGGGATAGTGTTCAACCAGCGGCGTGCTTGTAACTGCCAGTTGCAGGCACGCAAAGAGAAGTAACAGGGTTGAATAGAGGAGGCCGGCACGAGCTATCCAGGCCGTTTTTTTTCCGCAGACTCGGCGACCCAGAATGATAGCGGGCGAGCAAATTACCGGGACAACTATGGCTTGTAAGAGGAGATGTTCCAACATATTTTTAATGCCACAGGGCGAAACCTATAGTGACCATTATAATGGCCATTAGGTAGGCGCCGATATAGAGAAAATTTTCAGATTCGGTTTTCAGCCGCAAAAGGAGGTTGGGTAAAGTTTCGGTAACCAGATCCGGAAGGCGTCGGTTAACCAGAGTATCGAAATTATTTTCAATACGAAAAGCTACAAAGTCAGCAATTTTCAAAGTTCCATCTATGAAAATAAGGTTGTAGAATGAGTCTATATACCAACGCCGCCAAAAGAGTGTGTAGAGTTCGCTAAAGATAGAGTTGGCTCGGATCTGGATTTTAATTTTACCAGAGCCGTAGATCAACCAAGCTGGTACCGCCCCGGCAAGAATACTAGCAACTGACAAGCACGTGACCAGAAGATGGTAATTAAAGGGATGTTCGCCCGCATGGTTGACGGGTAACTTCAAGGTCTCAGCCAGGTTGACGGTGAAATTGTGGTGTAAGAGTTGTTCTGCCCAAGGTCCACCCAAGCCTAAGACCAGGATCATCAATGCCAGCAGGCCGCAGGCGCCCCACATGATTGCCGGAGCTTCATGGGCGGGTGATGCTTCTTGGAGGTGCTGCAAATGTGGGCTTTCCGGGCCATAAAAGACAATGCCAATCATTCTCGTCGTGTAAAAGGCCGTTAACGCCACCGTGATTATGGCAATAATGAAAATTGGAATATGATGGGCCTCAAGACCAGCTAGTAGGATTGCATCTTTACTCCAGAATCCAGGCAATGGAGGAACCCCCATTAAGCAGATCGCGGCAATCATCATGGACAGCCAGGTGAGCGGCATATAACGGCGCATGCCGCCCATATCCTGGATGTAGATGGAGTGGGTCGTATGGATAACGGAACCCGCACAGAGAAAGAGGCAGGCTTTAAAAATGGCATGGCTGATTAAATGAAAAATCCCGGCGCTGGTTCCAGCGACCAAGGTTGTTTGAGTGAGACCCGCAACCCCTAAGCCAATCCACATATAGCCGATTTGGCTGACCGTTGAAAAAGCCAGGATTTTTTTCAACTCTTTTGCGACCAAACCCTGAGTCGCCGCGATAAAAGCGGTGATGGCCCCAACCCAAGCGGTTATGGTGAAAAAAATTGTGGCGTCGGGACAGTTTGCAACCCAACGGCCTATATAGAAAATCGGCATGAGCCTGGCGACCAGGTAGACCCCACTTTTTACCATGGTGGCGGCATGAATTAAGGCGGAGACAGGTCCCGGCCCGGCCATCGCTTCAGGTAGCCATTCATGTAGTGGAAACTGGGCCGATTTACCTATCGGGCCTGCCAGTAACATGATGCTGACCAAAACTGCCATGTTTGGATTTCGAGCCATCTCCGGGAACCAGGTCGGGGCGCTACTGTAGAGCTCCATGAAGTTGAGGGTTCCGGCAAAGAAAAAAAGAATCAGGATACCGCCCAGCATAATCAGGTCGCCGACACCAGTAACCACTAAAGCCTTAAGGCCGCAGAAGGAGGGGGTCGTCATCGGAGCCTCACCTTCGGGGCCTCCGATCCAGTATTTTCTGTCATCTTGATAGTAGAAACCGATAAGGCCGTAACTGCACAGGCCCACAAGTTTCCAGCCGACAAAAAGGAGTAAAAGATTATTGGCCAAAACCAGAATTAACATACTGCCGATAAAAAGATTAACCAGCATCAGAAAACGGCTGATGCCGGGATCACCTTTCATGTAACCCAGGCAGTAGACCGCGATAATGGCACTGATGATTGAAACCACCAAGGTTAGAATCAGGCTCAAAGGATCAAGTAGAATACCGATTTCCAGGATGAAGGGATGAGTTATCCATATCCAGCTACTCTCCAGGGGCAGTTGCTCTGGGTGCAGCAGCAGAGGGAAGAGCCGCAGGGCGCATAGAGCCGCCATAATCGGAAACGCAATGGCAGCAGTATTACGCAAGACACCATTGATGCGGGAGCCGATAAAGATAAGCGGAATCCCGATCAGGGGCAAGATGATGGCAAGCCAGGCGTAAAGATGCAAAAGCTACTCTCCTTTGCCGTTAGAACCCGACAGGGATCATCGGGTTAATTATATTTATTATAATCCAGTGACTTCCCAGACCGGTAATTACGATAGCGCTAGCTGCAATTAGTATAGGTATTAGCATTGCAGCTGGAACCTCTTCGACCTCGACCTGTGGATAGTCCTCAGTACGGCTGTAGTCGGGTTGGGGATCTTCAAAGCAGGCCGCTTTAATGACGCGGAAAAAATAGATGACATTGAGTATGGTACTGAGCAAAAGGGCGACTATAAAAGACCATTGCCCCGCGGCCACACAACCAAAGAGCAAATAAAGTTTACTGAAAAAACCGCAGGTCGGCGGGATTCCCACCATCGAAAAGACCCCTACAGTGAAGGCTAACATGGTCAAAGGCATACGTCGGTAAAGGTGTTGCAAGTTATCAATACGGCTGTTTCCAAGCCGATAGATAATCGCCCCGGTAGCTAGAAAAATACAGCTTTTGGTGCAGACTTCGTTAACTATTGTCAGGATTGCACTGGTGAAACCGGCTCGGTTAGCCAGGGCAATGCCAAGTACGATGTAGCCTACTTGAGCAATAACAGAGTAACAGAGCATTTTCTTCAGGTCTTTTTGGGCAATAGCATAAATTGAACCAATCAGTAGGGCGCAGACAGCAGCCCAGCTTAAGATTGTTGTTATGGGGAATATTTCAATAAAAAATCTTGGTTCAAAAAGGTTGTAGATAATCCGCAGCATCAGGTAGCCGCCGACCTTGGTGTAGAGTGGTGCGACGACTCCACTTATAGCAGACGGGGCCTCGTAATAGGCTTCCGGCAACCAGGCGTGGAGAGGAAATAGGGCCATTTTCAGGGAGATGCCGACCAGCATTAGGGCCCCAGCCGTTAAAACTACCCGGGAGTGATAAAGTTGGGGCAGCAAGTTGTGCAGGTCGGCCAGGTTGAGAGATCCGGTAGAGATATAGAGGTAGCCGACGCCAAGCAGGTAGCAAGAGGCCCCGATAGTACCCATTATAATATAGCGGAAGGTTGCCAATGGGGCATCCGCAGAACCGCAGGCAATCAAGCCATAACCTGACAGTGACGCGATTTCGAGAAAAACGAAAACATTAAAAAGGTCGCCGGTTATGACAATGCCGAGCAGGCCGGTGATCATCAGGAAATACAGGGTCGTCGCAAGAGTCTGGCGTCCCGGTAGCTCCTGTTCAAAACTCGGACCCGAATAGAGGGCGCCCAAAAAACCCGCACCGGTGATCAGAACCATCATCAGGGCGTTGAGTTGGTCGATTTTGTATTCAATGCCCCATGGTGGTTCCCAGCCGCCCATGTGGTAGGAGATCGGGCCGGAGTTTATTACCTGTCCAATAATGGCGAGCGCCAGACATAGGGTCAGGCCCATGATGAGAACTAGCCAAGGATAGCATAAGCGACGGCTTAAGGCACCGAGTGGTGCTGTCAGCAAGGCTGCGAGTAGAGGAATGACAATGATCAAAGCCGGAAATTGCTGGGGCATGCCGATTTAAACTCCTGCTTCTTGGCGGGCTTGCCGGATATGGATGATTTCATCCTCATTTAAAGTCTGATAACGGTTATAGATGAGAATCATAACTGCCAGGGCAACGCCGGTGGTGGCAATAGAGACGACAATAGCGGTCAGCATCAGTACATGAGGTAGGGGGTTTAGGTAGTCTGCCGCATGTATAAGCTGCACTCCATGGCCATGACCGCCGATAATAATCGGTACATGAACCGAACCCTTTTTGACACCGATGGAGACATAGAAGAGAATAATGGCAGTCTGGAAGATGTTCATGCCAATTAATTTTTTGACCAGATTACGTTTGGCCAGCATTGCGAAAAGGCCGATCATCATGAGAACTACATAAAACCAGAAATTATATTTACTAATGATAAATTCGAGCATCTTTATTCACTTTCCTTACGTCCAACAGTACTCCCGCGCAAAAGCAGAGCGCAAGCAATTGCGGCCGTAAATATAACCGTGGTTTCTCCCATTGTGTCATAGCCTCGATAATCAGCTAATACGGCTGTCACAATGTTGGGAGTCTCAGTTTTCTCCAGGGCTTGCTCAATGTAGCGTGGTGACACATAGCTGTTAGCCGGTGATTGTGGATCTCCCCAAGCTGGCATATCGATTGTGCCATAGATAAGAAAACCCCCTGTGAGGATCACAAACGTCAAAATTATGTTTTTCAATCTCTTGACCTCCTGGTTGTTTTTATGACCGCACCGACAAAGAGGATAGTGCTGACGGCGGCCGCAACTGAGGCTTCGGTAAAAGCGACATCGACGGCACCCATTTCGGCCCAGAGCAGACACATAAAGAAACTGAAAGCTCCTAAAATGATGACAGCACTTAACAGGTCTTTAATGTTTATGGCGGCCAAAGCGCAAATAATAGCGAAAAAAAGGATGAGAAAATCAAGTTGCCAGATCATTATTATCCCTCTATTTAACCTTTGATACGTCTTTTTTTAACCATGGCTTGATCCCGCAACGATAGGCGGCCCGACCAATAGCATGGGTTCCTGTAGGGTTAGCTATGGAAATGAAAACGGAGATCAGTAGCAGTTTGGCACTATCTAAATTTAAGCCATGGTGGAGTATGGCTCCGCTGATGATCAGGAGTACGGCCAAGGTATCACCTTTGCCGGTCGCGTGCATGCGGGTATAAAGGTCGGGGAACCGGAGGAGGCCAACCGTCGATGTGAAAAAGAAAAAAAGTCCGCCAAGAATCAGGATGATGGCGCAGATATCATGAAAAGGTAAATTAATATTTGACAATCTCAACACTCTCCTTTGCCTTCGAAGTATTTAGCTACGGCTAGGGTCCCAACAAAATTAAGCAGCGCATAGACTATGCTGATATCCATAAACATTTCAACTCGGCCAAAGATAAAGCCGATCAAAATCAGAATAATTAGGGTTTTGGTGCCGATGGCTCCGACTGCAATCATGCGGTCTATGATTGTCGGTCCCTGAACCACCCGGTAGAGGCAACAGAAGATCAAAATACAGAGGCAGAGGTTGATGCCGAGGAAGAAGGTGTTCATGCCGCAGGCCCCACATTATCTCTCTTGGTTTTAGGGAGTTGGACAAAATCCCTGGGAGCAGCGATGGTGGATTTGCCGGCAACATCAATTATGATTGAGTACATGGCGCTCATGACCGCTAGGCCGACCCCGATTTCAACCCCTAAAATGCCAAGTGAGCGGGCTCTCGGGATAGTGACACCGAGTATCGGCGCCAGGCGTGAATAGTCGAGAAAATTACCTCCGGCCAGCAAACAGAGCAGGCCGATTCCGGCATAGATAAAAACCCCGATTGCACAGAGGATTACAGCTTGATGACGATTAAGTCGACGGACTGCCGCGTCCTGGCCGTAAGCTAAAAAAATTAGAGCTAACGCTGCCGCCAGTATAACACCACCCTGAAACCCCCCACCTGGGGAGTAGTGTCCATGGGCAATCACATAGAGTGCATAAATCTGGATAAATGGTATAATTATCCGACATACAGTCTGGACGATGAGGTTTTTGTAAATTTGTGTCAGCATGATCTTTTTTCCAGTTATAGTGAGACTGCTCAAAAAGCTAAATCGGTCTCTTGGGAGTGTAATCAAGAATTCGTAAATAACCAACTGACGCTTGTTGGTATGATCTCAGTGATAGATGCGAGCGACCCGATGTTCCATAGCGCCATTGTTTAAATCATCGGCAAATATGGGAGTTAAGGCATGTACATGAAATTCTTTATCGCGTAGATCGATGGTTACGGTTCCGGGAGTCAGGGTTATGGAGTTGCCAAAAGTTGCCTGGGCAACATCTCCTTCGAGGAGGGGGGATTTGTAGATGATGATTCTTGGGTCAATAGTCAGTTTGGGGCTCAGGACCAAACGGGCTACCTGTAAATTGGCGATGACAATCTGATAGAGAAGCCAGAAAATGTAGATTATGAATTCAAAAACAATAACATGTCTCTTCTTGCCCGTTGGGTTACTAAAAAGGAGGTCGGTTGAGGTGTAGGTGATGCCCGCACAGCAGATAATGCCAATGGCGACATGAAAAATATCATAATGCCCGGAGAGAAAGAGCCAGAAAGAAATCAAATAGAAAAAAGTTGCTATATATCTGGTGAGGGGGATTTTTTTTGTCAAAATTTCAACCTGGATATAGTTGGCGATTGGGGCTTAGAGTTATGTCAGGAGAGGCCCCGTGATTCTCTAAACATTAAAGTATTCTTATAAAAATTATAGGCAAATATTTTTTTTGTCAAGAGATAATTGGTCAAGGATGAATTTTGTCAGAAAAAAAGGAGAAAGAAAATCTGACAAAGCATAAGATGAATTGAGCGGCTGTGAAAATTTATAAAAAATATTAAATATTTTAATGTAAAGCTAGGTCGGTA
>JANTGZ010000050.1 GCA_024762675.1 Thermodesulfobacteriota bacterium
ACACAATTGAAACTCAAAAAATGCAATTACAAACACCATTAAGTCCCAAAGAACTCGCCGCCAAGTTTAACCTTGACGTTCGCACTGTTCGCCGCTATTACCTTGAATTAGGAGGTGTGCGCTTGGGACCCCGAAAAATATTTTTTTTCGAGGAGGATGTAAAATATGCCTTACAAGCACAAGGACAAATGCAAAAAAACCTCGATTGGGGCAAGTAAGGCTTTACACACGGAAAACAAAAGATGGTTCATGGAAAGAAGCATGGTTGCCAATGACTGACGATTTAAGGGATGTTTTGGTTACTCATCGGGAAAAAGAGTTTGATGAAAAATGGGTTTTTATTGATCCTGAATCAGGCTATCCGTACACTCAACGACGTCATTGGATGAAAAATTTATGCAATAGAGCCCAAGTCAGTCATTTCGGTCTTTATGGTATCAGACACCTCACAGCGAGCATCCTAGCTAAAGCGGGAACGCCGATGATAGAAATCCAAACTATCTTGAAGCACAAGAATTTGTCGACTACGGAAAGGTACATCAAAAGGCTTGATTCAGTTCGTCCAGCGTTAAAAGCTCTACCAGGATTAAAACAAAAAAACCACCAGACAACCACCAGAACCCCGCAAGAGTTAATGATGGTCATCTAAGTGGTTGAATTTATTGGCGTCCCCAAGGGGATTTGAACCCCTGTCGCCGCCGTGAAAGGGCGGTGTCCTGGGCCAGGCTAGACGATGGGGACGCAAGCGAATCGAGCAAAAGGATTATATCCTGCGCGAAACGGAGGCGTCTTTTAACTTAATTTTACCACCTTGTCAACAGCAAAAATTGACGTTCCAGGAAAAAACCTGAATTTCCTTTCGTGATATAATCCAGCAGTTATAACTTACCTAACTTACCAGGTTAAGGCTTTCTCGGAAATAAAGCATTAGAAAATACATTTATCTCTTTTCACAGATGAACGCTGCCCACTCGCCCATGGCTTCGGTTGATTGGACATTAAAACCGAGATCAATACAGGTTTCTTTCAGTTCTATAACTTGGTCAAGCAGAATCCCTGAAAGAATCAGGCGACCTCCGGGTTTTAGAAGGCGAGAAAATTCAGGGGCCAGCTGCAAAAGAACAGGAGCAATAATATTGGCAACAACCAAGACAAACTGCTCATTTACTTGCCCTAACGGACTATTCTCAAAAAATACTTGGTCGCAGACCTGATTATGGGCGCAGTTTTCCCGAGCATTGGTCAAGGCCTCTTCATCAATATCGAGAGCCAGGACTCTGTCAGCCCCCCTTTTGGCTGCCAGGATGGCAAGAATGCCGCTGCCGGTACCAACATCGAGGACATTCACCAATCCCGCTTCACTCTCTAACTCTTTCTCCAGCAAGACCGCAGCCAGACGGGTGGTTTCATGGGTTCCGGTACCAAAACCCTGTCCGGGATAGATTCTGATCCCAAGACGAGTTTCGGTAGCCGGCAGTTCCTGCCAGGACGGCACGACTAAAGTTTGCTCGGTCAACTCGGTAAGAGTAAAATTTTTTCGCCAGCCATCAAGCCAATCCTCATTTTGTACAGCTTGAAGCTTAGGTCTGTCCGAAACTAATTTCTGGATCTCAATTTGCCGGGCCAGTTGCATCAAAAACGGCTGTACTTCGACGGGGAAGTAGGCTGTTAAGAGTAATGGTTCTGAACTCTCAGGGCAAGCCCCTTCTTGGCCATCATTAAGAGCATGATCCCAAATGCCACCGCAGCCGGCAGAGTAAAGAATCTCCTCCAGCCGCAGCCTCACCTCCGAACCCGGCACCGGCGTACAGGTTAAAGACCACCAGGTGACATCTGCAATCACTACTATTCACCCAACTTTACAACGATAAAGAGACGGCTCTGCTGGCGCTGCACCAGGAAACGGAGATAAGATTGGGTTTTCCCCTCTTGCAGAGCTTTCTTGAAGTCTCTGACGGTTTCAACGGTTGCATTATTGACCATCAGCACGACATCACCGACCTGCAACCCGGCATCAGCAGCCTGACCGTCAGGATCAAGCCGGCTGATAATTACTCCCCGATCAAATGGTAAGCGCTGGCGAGCAGCCAATTCAGGCGTTAACTGGCGTACGGTCAGACCCAAATCATCAAGGCGATCATCGGCAGATTGTGAATACTCCTCGCCATTGTCTCCTTCAAGATCATCAAGCACAACGTTAATTTTCAGGATTTTACCCATGCGTAAAACTTTCAGCTTGACTTTGGTACCCGGTTTTTTAGCGGCAATCATCCGCGGCAAACGACGCATCTCTTCCACCTTACTGTCATCCACCGCCAAAATTATGTCACCAACCTGTAAACCGGAACGAGCCGCAGGACTATCCTCTATAACTTCGGAAACCACCGCTCCATGTTTTTCGTCAAGACCGAATGAGGCTGCCAGTTCCGATGTCACTTCCTGGATATGAACCCCGAGACGACCGCGTGATATTTTACCGGTTTTTAATTGCGGCAGAAGGTCTTTGGCCATGTTAACCGGAATCGCAAAGCCGATACCCTGTCCGCTGGCAACGATAGCTGTATTGATACCAACCACTTCACCCTTGACATTAAAAAGCGGACCGCCACTGTTGCCGGGATTGATTGAAGCATCAGTCTGGATAAAATCGTCATAGGGTCCCGAACCGATAACCCGGCCTCGGGCACTGACGATACCGGCAGTGACCGTACGGGCCAGACCGAAAGGGTTGCCGATAGCAATCAACCAGTCACCAACCTCAAGTTTGCTCGAATCACCCAACTTTACGGCCGGCAGATCGTGATCGGCATCAATCTTCAAAACCGCCAGATCCGTCTTTTCATCCCGGCCGACCAGACGCGCATCATAAGCCTTCTTGTCCGAAAGAGTTACCTTGATTGCATCGGCATCTGCGACGACATGATTATTGGTCAGGATATAACCATCCTCACTTATGATAAAACCGGACCCGAGACTTTTTACGGCCTGCGGCCTTGAATGCCGAGGCTGTCGATCAAACTGGCCAAAAAAACGACCAAAAAATTCCTCAAAAGAGTCTCGCGAACCATATCCGGGAAAATCAAAACCGCGGCCGTCACGAGAGGCAATCCGCTTTTCAGTATTAATATTGACAACTGCCGGAGTCAGTTCGGAAACCAGAGGGGCAAAGGTTGGCGGCATTGGGGCTGCAGTCACCGAACCCACCGCAAGCAACACCAAAACACTGATCATCAAGAATACAAATGAACCAGCCAGACATGAAAAACGTGGCAAAGAGATCTGTCGCAGAGACATCATAAAAAAACCTCCATCTTGATCGTTATAAAGTTAAAAATGATGGTATCGCAAAACCATCAAAATAAAAAACAAAAAAACACCCCTTGACCAACCTGAATGGTCAAGGGGTGGTTGGCTGATCCCAAAATTTACTTCAAAAGCAAATTAAACAAGGAGGAGGAGGGGCCAGCCGCCTAAAAAGGAAGAAAAGGAGTTTCTTGGATACAAAGATAATAGGTAAAGATTAGATTAGCATTAAATAGAAATTATTTTTTCCTTAATTTCTATCTTCTCCTTCTCATTTTTTTTCTCGGTCGGAAGTATCACCTTAAAGACACTGCCCTCACCAACCACACTGTCTACCTTGATCGTGCCATGATGGGCATCAACAATCCATTTAACAATACTCAACCCCAAACCACTACCGCCATATTGACGACTGCGAGCTTTATCGGCACGATAAAAGCGGTCGAAGATACGCGGAATATCTTCAGCCGGGATGCCGATTCCAGTATCGGCAACAGCAATTTCAACTCCGAGCTCAACTCCTCTCAAAACCAGGTTGATCTTGCCTCCGGCTGAAGTGTAGCGAATCGCGTTAGTCAGAAGATTGACCATCATCTGCCGCAACCTGAGCTGATCGCCAAAAACTGTTTCAACCTCATCCAAGGTGCTACTGAGTTGAATCTGGTGTCCATCCGCAAGAATTTTGAAGTGAGAGAGCAGGCTAGTTAACAAAATACGCAGATCGACCGGATCATGTTGCAAGACCTCCTGCCCCATGTCACTCTTTGAGAGAAGCAGAAGATCATTAACGATCTTTGACATCCGCTCGACCTCTTCGAGACTGCTGCCCAAGGTCTCAAGATAATCTTCCGCGGAACGCTCACCCCGCAGAGCCAGTTCAAGTTCACCCCGCATTATCGTCAACGGCGTTCTGAGCTCATGCGAAGCATCAGCAGTAAATTGAGTAATTTTCTGAAAGGAGAGTGAGAGTCGATCGAGCATGCCGTTAATTGTAGCCGCCAACTGCCCGACATCATCGCGGGCCACCGGCACTGTTATCCGCTCTTCTAAGTTGTTAACAGTAATATGGCGAGTGGTTCGGGCAATGTCACGAATTGGCTTTAAGGCTTTACCGGCTAAAAAGAAACCAACAACAGCTGCAACAAAGAGAAGACTGGGTACCAGGACAAAGAAAATGACCAACAGATTACGCATCGATTCACGGACAAATTCGAGAGAAGTCCCCACTTGAACAACCCCGCGCACCTTATTGCTCTTAAAACCTTTTACCGGAAAATTAATAAAACGGATCGGCATATCGCGACCAAGAGGGTACTGGGTCTCGAAGAGAATTTCGCCTTTGGCAACCACCTCACGAACAAGATCTTTGTTAACCGGAATTTTATCTTCCTCAAGATTATCTGTACGTGAACCAATTTCACCGGAGAGATCAAGCACTCGAACAAATTTGCCTACCGGACGGGTACCAAAGATCCGGTTCAGACGTCGTTCAAAATCGGGCGGTAAAAAATTAGGTACGGCGCAGAGCTCGGTTTTAGATATCAGCTCGGCCATAGTCTGTAAGCGCCGATCGACAGAATGAGCAAGCTTGCGCTCCATCATCACGTAGATACTTATGCAGAAACAGGCCAGAACCGCGCCAAAAACAAACACATACCAGGCCGTCAACTTGACCCGGATACTAACCGGCCTCACTTCTTGTCGCCCTCTTTAAGGATATAACCAACCCCGCGGACGGTATGGATCAACTTCTGCGGAAAACCGCGGTCAACCTTATTGCGCAAGTAGTTAACATAGACGTCGATGACATTGGTAAAACTGTCAAAATTGTAATCCCAGACCTGCTGGGTAATCATTGTACGCGTTAAAACTCGATTCGGATTACGCATTAAGTACTCCATCAAGGCATACTCTTTGGCAGTAAGCTCAATCTCCCTACCACCACGAATCACTTTGTGAGAAATCAGGTCCAAGGTCAGGTCGGCAAAATTGAGAACATTACTACTGGCCCCGCTACGACGACGCAAAACTGCGCGAGCCCGAGCCAGCAACTCTTCAAAAGAGAAGGGCTTGGGTATATAATCATCACAGCCCGCCTCAAAGCCTTTGAGCTTATCGACAACCATATCCTTGGCAGTCAGCATTATTACTGGAGTCTCTATCTTACGAGCCCGCAGGGCCTCTAAAACCATGACCCCATCTTTTCCCGGCAACATCACATCAAGAAGAATCAAGTCATATTCATTCTCTATAGCCAGGCGCTCACCTTCAAGACCGTCGTAGGCAACATCGACTACAAACTGCTCCTCTTTCAGACCTTTCTGTAAGAAATTGGCCACTTTCTGTTCATCTTCTACAACCAGTACCTTCATGCTCAACAACCTCCAAAGTCCTTATCCGGCCTTCGTTTGTCAGATATTTTTCACGAATCTAGATGCATAATCTAATCAAAGCCCTAAAAAAAGTAAAGGGGATAGATCTTAAATCCACCCCCTTTTAGAAAATTATAATTTTAAGGTATAAAGTTTAGTTGGAAGACCTTCATGTTCCCGCAGTAGTGTTCAGACACAAACTTGCTCTAATTTCATTAACAGTTAGATTACCGTTTCAGGTTTACGACTTCGTTGAGTAGTTCATCGCTGGTGGTAATCATTTTGGCATTGGCCTGGAAGGCGCGCTGAGCAGCGATCATTTTGACAAATTCGGTAGCGATATCGACATTCGACTGTTCCAACGAATTGGAAGCGATGGTTCCACGCCCGGCGGTACCCGCCAATCCGACACTGACATTCCCGGACTGGATCGTCTCGGCCCAGATGTTATCACCCTTCTTCTCCAACCCCCAGGGACTGTTGAACATCGCCAGAGCTAAGCGGGCTAAAGCCTTTATCTCACCATTGGAGAAAATCCCCGAGATCAGACCGTCAGCCCCAATATTTACCCCGGAAAGCGAACCAGCCGGAAAACCATCTTGAGTCTGTGAAAAGGTAGCGGATGAGTCAGCATACTGAGTTGTACCATCGAGGCCGCTGCCACCTTCGATAGTGCTGTCGCCAAAGTTAACATCGACCTCCTGCATCAGGGTTGCCCCACCGGCAAAATTGAAATAGACATCGTTATGGCCTGATTCACTCTTTAATGATCCGTTCGGATTAAACTGTAAAATCCCGCCCGAACCAACCTCCATCAGACGGTCGCTGCCATCATCATTAGGAATCCCGTTATCAAGGCTGGAACTGTTCATAACAGCATGCCACTCCCACTGATTACTCCCTTGTTTTTTGAAATAAACAGTGACCGTATGCGGTGAGCCCAAGGTGTCATAGATATTCATAGCGGTAGAGTAGGTTGCAGCCGTAGGATCGAAAACCGTATTCGGTGCAAAAACACTTTCAACGCTTCCATCACTATCTGTAATCGCAAAACTGGTTACCGTCTTCGTATTGTTGGGATCATATTCACTGGCAAAACCCAAGAGCTGCTCAGCTGAGGTTCTCTCATCTTCCCATTTGAAGCGAACATCGCCGGGAGTTCCGGTAGGGGTCGCCGAAATCGTGAATTTACCGGTTTCGTCATCATAACCAACTTCAAATACAGGATCAGTAAGTGCCGTAGTGCCATCTGATGTCTGGGTTGCCCCATTTAGAGCGGTCTGCAAGGCCACAGCCATAGAGTCGGCGGCCGGCACCCTATCTGTACCATCACTGGCAAAAAGGGAGGTATAGGGATCAGCTTGAACCGTAACGTTGGCCTGGTACTCGGTTCCACCGACGTTAAAGATAATCGTATTATTGTTGTTGTTGACATAAAAGAGTTTATCGCTAAGGTTGGGGAGCTGATCGGAAATAAAATTAGTCCCATCGGCAATCGAAATATCATCAACTGTTCCATCAACAGGGTCACTCCGATCCTTGATTTCCAAACCGAGTAATTCTTTCATGGACGTATCCGTATCAGAACCGGCATCAGTAGTAACATCAAGGTTGATAGTGGACCCGGTAAGATTCGTAAAAGTGAATTTTCCCGTAACCTTGCTGTAGGTAACGGTAAAACCGGCGGCATCAGCGACACCTGTCTTAAAATCAGCATCATTCTGAATTTTAGCCTGCAACTCATTGGCTAGGGTTTCACCCGTATAAGTACCGTTAATCAATGTAACAATAAGATCATTTGTTCCACCATAATCAAGAACAAAGCGATTGTTATAATCGTCAAGAACAAATTTAGTTTCTGAGGTTGAATCAAGGTTTGCGCCTAAACTGATATTACCAGTCGGTTTACTGGATGATGATACATCTGAGACATTGATATCGCCGATATCTCCGGCCGTCTGACCATCTTCATCAACTTTCCAACCCTGGACTGCAAGATTACTGCTATTTACCAGCAGGCCTTCTTTATCAAAGATAAAATCTCCAGCTCTTGTATAAAAATTGGTACCGCCATCGGCAACTATGAAAAAACCATCTCCATCAATCGCCAGATCCGTCCCGCGGGTTGTGGTTTCAAATGAACTCTGAGTAAATAAGGTACTGATGCCGCCGGTTGTCGCTCCGCGGCCGATCTGACCTGCGGTTCCACCACCCAAACTACTGCTGACAATATCCTTAAACTGGATTCGTCCCGACTTAAATCCGATGGTGTTGCTGTTTGCAATATTATTACCGATCAAGGAAATTGCATCACTATTGACATTTAAACCGCTGATTCCGGCGTAGAGAGATGTTAGAGCCATATCCGCCTCCTTCTTTTTCTATGTAGTTAATTTAAAATTTCAAATAATATTACTTGGCAACCTTCAAGTAGCCGAATTAACACTTACAACTTTATCAATTCCGACACGAGTGCCATCAGCCAACACCAACAAAGTATTACCATTGCCGGGATCGGTCTCAACGCCTCTCACTTCACCACTGCCATTGACCGTTGAAGTCACAAGCTGGCCCAACTCGTCCCGTGCTGTTACCGCAAAACTATAGCTGCCTTCCGAAAAGGCATTACCATCGTCATCTTTGCCGTTCCAATTAAAGCTTTGTTGGCCCAGATCAAAATAACCGAGCTCCAGCGTTGCAACCCGGCCACCCGCATCATTATAGATATCAACCACCACCTCTTGCGCATTGTCAGCCAATTCAAAATTTAACGGTATAGGCTGCCCGTCACCATTGACCGTCACCGAACCGGCTCCACCACCATCAAATTCAATCTCTTTTCCAATCATATCGATCGCACTCAGACGGTTCAAGGTGGCCGAGTAGTCCTGTAATAGTGCAAGATTGTCATTCATGGCCGTCTGCTGCTCCAGAGAGCTGAATTGCGCAAGCTGCGCTGTAAAATCCGTCCCATCCATGGGTTCTAGAGGGTCCTGATTTTTAAGCTGCTCGACTAACAACAGTAAAAAATCTTCCTTGTTAACATCCTCATTTTTATCAACCGTGGGAACTGCAAAAGGATCACTGTAACTAGCGCCTTCCACGATGCCGACAGTGGGGTTGAACATTGTCATAACGATTACCTCAATATAAAAAATTACTCTGTAATTACTACGCTGTAATATGCAAAGAGCCCGAAATCACCCCTCTATCGATTGTCGAAATGATCTCTGCTGAAAGATTGTCAGATAATGAAATAGAGTCTTTATTTCCATTCTCACCACCGTCTGGGCTTGTCGAACCCGATTCCGACCGCGAAAAATCATCCTGATGATATTGTCGCCAGACATCAGCGTTCTCCTGCCGCTGGTCGCCAACTGTAACCGATGGCCCATCTCCTGATTTTGGAGGGGTAACCTTAACATCAATATCTTTCACGTCAACACCACGCATACTTAAACCATCACGTAAGCTGTCAATTTTTCGCAGCATCGCATCTTTGACATCTGACTGTTCCACCATAAAAGTGGCAGAGAGTTGCTGCTCCCGCAACACCAGCTTAACGTCAACCTTGCCCAGGCTTTCAGGCCACAATTTAATAGTAACTGTCTGTCGACCCCGAACCTGGCGCAACATACCAGTTTTTATCTGGTTCATGAGATGGTCATCACTAATCGGCAACGGCTTTGCCGAAATAATTTCCGGACCACTTTTTACTAAACTCTCTTTACCGGTTACGAGATTGACGGCGATCAGATCATTAGACCCTGAAACAGTCTTTCCGAAAATCTGTTTCTCTTTTACCCCAGCTTGATGTGAGGTCGACAAAGTCACTTGCTCCTCTATAATCTCTTTGCTTATTCCTGAAAAAGAGAACTTTTCATCGACTGAATCGGGCTTGGAATCAGAATATTTTATCAGGTTCTGTTCTTTCTGAATAAATGTTGATTGGCTCTCTCGGGCTCGCCCCTGAAGATGAACTGTTCCCGTCTCACCACCTGACAGTGATGACTTACGAAGACCTTGACCAGAGCGAACAGCGCCATTTTCAGGCTTGTCTCTGGCGGCAGTTATTTCATTATTAATATGGATTTTAACATCTTCAGGAATCTCGACTGCGACGCTTCCATTTAGAGAGATATTCCCTTTATGAGCTTGAGTATCAAACAAAGATTCAGGACCATTTTTTATCTGTCGGCCACTCTCATCTCCGCCTTTTAATGCGGCAACATCTGCCGCTGCAGTAACAGGCTCCTGGTTATTTTTATTCGATATTTGATCGTTCTCCACGTGAATAAAATTTTCTTCAGACTCGCTTGCCTCCGCCGATTTAATACCGGCAACCAATTTCAACTCTGGATCCACATCTTTTGCCGGGGATATAGAGCCCTCATCATTTAAAACAGATGAGGCCCCGCGCCCTTTAGCCAATCCATCTTCTTTGCCGGCACGACTACCGAATTCGGTTTTATCGGCAGCAAGACTAATTGATGCAAGGGTTTCATTATTTTTAATAAGCTCACCATTTTTCAGAGTGAGATTATCTGTGTTAGCGGCACCTTCCGCCTCGGAACTCTTCACGGCAACTGAATCGGCTACAAACAAAATCTGACCCTCACCATTACCGCCCTGAATCCCCGCCGATACATCATTTTGCTCAGGTAGATCGCCACTTCTTACCAGCGAATCGGGAAATACAGACTGGCGATCAAGGTTTGCACTATCCTTGTCTTCGTTCTCAACTACTTGGGAAAGTTCCTCACCAGAGAATATTTCTTCACCAAGATGCACCTGTTCTCCAAGGCGGGTCTCTTCAGATGGTACTTCCTGGAAAGGCACTTCCTGAAATAGGCTCTCTCCTTCAATTTCGACATCGCTCTCTTTTGAATCATCAGCGGCTATCCTATCTCTCCCCTCTGATTCGACTTTATCCGCTTGTTTCTCTTTGGGTTTGGCCGGTTTAACTTTATTGCTTCCCGAATCAACTTCAACCCTCTCCTGCTCCTGCCCAGCCAGAACCTCGGAAAATCCAGCTTCGGTTTTTGCATCAGAACTAGACATCTCGGCGCGACGAGGGGTCTTGGAAGTCACTACAGTCAGCGATGCTAAATCAATACTTTCCACAATTACACCCTTAAATTATTAAAAAAATTTGCGTAAATTTGCCAAAATACGAAAATTTCAGTGGTCGTACTTTATTCTACAGGTTTAATTTCCGTTATTGCCCGTGAAATCGCAACCGCCCGCTCCGCTTCAACAGCACTCAACAATTTTGCTGATTTTTTTGCCGGCATTCGCAATATCACTTCAACTGCGTATTTTAATTCCAGTTCACTTAACAAGGGAGCGGCGGCGGCAGGTTTCATTGCAGTATAGACTTCGACCAGGCGACTAAGATCCTCTTCTTTTAAAGCCTTGAACTCGGCCATCATTTTCTCAACGGAAACCCGAACCTCCCGCATTTCGCCCTCTTGGATCTGGAGCTCTTTTTGCAGCATAACGATGCGTTTCTCTTTTTCATCTAAAGCGGCCTCGCGACTCTTAAGAGCGGCCTCCTTCTCTTTCAAGAGTGCCGCCATATTGAGCAGGCTCTCATGTCGACCGGTCTCCTCCGCCGAGAGAGGCAACGATATCGACATCGTCAAGGCTATAATGGAGATCATCAATAAAATTTTTGTTTGTTTCATGAGATGGAAAATCTGCCCGGCAGATAACAATATTTCTCTTTTCATCACAAGTTGACCATTGTTTGAATTTGTGTGGCCGAAAAAACTACCTGAAGTTGACCTGACATAAAGCAAATAGCAACTATAATACCAAACCCTTAAAATGAATTTGGCAAGCGCCTGAAAAACTTCAAAAAAAATTTTTAACTATCTATAATAAAAGGATATTACTGAGAACAACAGATTGAATATGAATCTCTATAAAGGCTCTACAAGAGATTCCAGCAGGGCAAAAGAGACCCATCATCAAAAAAGCAAAGGGGAATAGGGAAAAGATTGCCGAGTTATAAAAAAGGGGGGGGAACTATTTTTTCAGGCGGGCTGCACGTATTACCGCGATTTCATCAAGAGCGCGAAGTTCAAGTTTCTCATTTTCCTGCTTATAGGCCAGGGAGTGATGTTCCCGAACCCGCTCCAACAGACGACGATCTTTAACACAGGTAAGCAGTTCTTCTTCCTTGATCACTCTCTCCTTCGTGGTAGCTTCCACGAGACGACCGGCCGCATCTACCTCATGCATCAATTTAATCTCACGAAAACGAAAAAGTTCCATTTCAGCAACCGGCACCCCCTTCTCAAGGGTAGCCTGGCTGGCAAGTAATTCCCCTTCTCGTAAAGTTTTTAAACGGTTAAAATTATCGTTAACCTGCTGCAAGCGCTCAGTAACTTCGGCCAGCGCCCGAGCGGCATTTTCTTCACGAATCTGCCGATGTTTCAGAACCGCTTCCAGAGAAAATTTAAACATCTGTCACCAATAAACGAAAAAGATTGACAAAGAATAAGCGATCACGTAAACCAGCCCCGACTTTTCCGGCCCGTATGGGCATTTTCAAGATTTAACATTTCTGCCAACCCTCTGACAAAGTTGTAAAAAGTCAGAATTAGAGTGGCAAAAGAAAAAATCCATACACGAAACTTTCAAATGGATTTTTCACAAAGCCATTCTAACAAAAAACCGAGAGGAAGTATAGCATGAGTGAAAAAACTTTATCCATCATCAAACCTGACGCCGTAGCAAAAGGGGTAGTTGGCCAGATTATTGACTGCTTTGCCAGTAATAATCTTAAAATTGCCGCCCTCAAAATGATCCACATGAGCAAACGCGAGGCTCAAGGCTTCTATGCCGTCCACAGTGAACGTCCATTTTTTGACAGCTTGACCGATTTCATGTCCTCTGGTCCGGCCGTCGTTATGGTTTTGAGCGGAGAAAATGCAATCAGCAAAAACCGTGAGCTGATGGGTGCCACCAACCCAGCTGAGGCAGCGGAAGGCACACTGCGTAAACGTTTTGCTACTGATATTGAAAAAAATGCCGTTCATGGCTCTGATGCCCCGGAGACCGCCCGCGAAGAAATTGGATATTTTTTCCCTGAACTTGAGATTGTTAATTCCTAAAAATTAGGGTGTACTCATAAATTTGGCCGGTCTGGGATCCTTGTTTCCACTTTCTGATCTCTGGCCTGGTCATTGAAGTAAGCCCTTTCAACCTTAGAATGCCCCGGTAGCGGAACGGAGGAAATAGCGTTTGAATAACGGCCTTTTTATCACCGGCACGGACACCGGGGTCGGCAAAACCGTGGTTGCTGCAACTCTGGCTTATGCCCTGCATCAGCGCCATCTCAATTTCAGTTATATTAAACCGGTGGAGAGTGGCATAAGTAACCAGGAGTATCTGGAAAAAAACTCCGATGCCGCCCTGGTAAAAAGAGCCGGTTTCCTGACTGAACCCTTAAATGAGATAGTCCCTTTTACATTCCGAGAAGCTTTGGCCCCACTACTGGCCGCGCGCCGGGAAGGGCTTAAACTCTCAGGGAAAGATCTAGGTGAGTCTATCAAGGCTCGTATAAAACCTTCCAAACTGACTCTGGTGGAGGGAGCTGGCGGACTATTAGCCCCGCTTTGCCCCAACTATTTAATCATCGACTTAGTCAAAGAGTTACAACTTCCAGTTCTGGTCGTCTGTCGAACATCACTGGGAGCCATAAACCACACCCTGCTCACCCTGGATCGGCTCCGCCAGGAAGGAATCCACACAATCGGCATTATTGCCAACCATTTAACAGCCGCGACCGGCCCAGCTGAAGAAACTTTTATTACGCAACTCACTGAATTTGACCCGGTTACCGTTTTTGGAGAACTTCCTTTCCTCAAAAAGCCCCCATCCGATCTTAAGGATTGGGAAAGGCTACGTGCACATATAGATACCAACAAACTGCTCAAGCGAATAACCGGAAACACCTAAGCCAAGATTTTTCATTTCAAAATCACCTTTTTCTTTTCGTTATTGCGGGACAAAAACTTGTCAAAAGCAGGTTTATCTGCTACTCTAGCTGGGTTTACCTGCAGGGCACATGCAGAAGAGGCACGCTCCGTTTTTTAAATCCATCATCCTCTTAAACAGAAGTTTTCAAAAATGCACAAAACTCCCAACCGCCAAAATCTGATGACCGGCACCATCCGGCGACTTCTCCAACGTGAAGCCTGGCATAATATCCAGAAAGTCATAGAGAAGCTCTACCCCGCCGACATCTCACTGGTCATGCGTGAACTCGACACAGAGACTCGCTTAGCCCTCTTCAAGCAGATTAATGATATCTCCAAGGCGGCGGAGACCTTCAGTGAACTCGACATAGAGATCGCAGTACCGCTGATCAAGACCCTGTCGGAAGAACAGATCGGAGAGATCTTTAAGGAGATGTCAGATGATGACCGGGCTGAAATCATCGCGCAATTACCGGACGAATTCGCCCGCAAGATTCTAGACCAACTCGGCACCGTTGAATCCCAGGATGTCGAAACCCTCCTGAGCTACCCTGAAGACAGTGCCGGACGTATCATGACGACTGAGTTTTTCGCGCTCAGAGATGCAACCACCGCAACTGAAGCTATCGATATCATTCGACGTCGCGGAGAGGAGGCGGAAACTGTTTTCTATATCTATGTCACCGACCCTCTCGGCCGTTTGACCGGCATAGTCTCCCTTCGTAAACTAATCCTCACTCAACCAGATACCCAATTAAAGGAGATTATGAGTACGAATGTCGTTAAAGTCGACATTCATACCGACCAGGAGCTGGTGGCCCAACAGGTTGAACGTTACAACATTCTGGCCATTCCGGTTGTTGATGAAGGAGATATTCTGGTTGGAATTATTACGGTTGATGATATAATCGACGTCATCCGCCAGGAAGCCACTGAAGATATCTTCAGGATGGCAGGTACCGATTCGATGGAAATTGTCTACGCCGACAATATCTGGAAAATTGCCCGCATCCGTCTGCCATGGCTACTGATTACTCTTTTAGGCGGTATCTCCACTGGTTACTTTATGTGGCTCTTCAAAGCAACCCTGCAGACAACCCTGACTCTGGTCACTTTTATTCCAGTCATAACCGGCATGGGCGGCAACGTCGGCACCCAATCTTCCCTAATTGTTGTCCGCGGCCTGGCTACCGGTCGCGTGACCATGGACACCATTGCCAAAGTCATCTGGCGGGAAGCCCGAATCGGCATTCTGATGGGTCTCGTCTGCGGGCTGACGGTCGGCATTATTGCCCTTTTATGGCATCAGGAACCAATGGTAGGAGTCGTCGTCACCGTTGCCATGTCGGCCTCCATGACAGTAGCGGCAACAATGGGTGCTTTTGCGCCAACTTTTTTTCAAAAACTTGAAATTGATCCAGCCATAGCTTCGGGACCTTTCGTCACCACCAGTAATGACATTATCGGCATCCTCATCTATATGGGCACGGCCACGCTATTTCTGAAATACTTTTTTTGACTTTTTTACAACATCCTCTTTTCAGGCGACAGTCACAGGATAATTAAATGCCTCGCGTCAAAGATAATGCCTTCATCATCAACAAGACCGACTTTGGTGAAAGCGATTTGATTATCACTCTTTTCAGTGCCGACCGAGGCAAGATCAGTACCATCGGCAAAGGGGCAAAACGTAGTCGACGGCGTTTCCCCGGTTCTCTAGAGCTCTTTTCCCTAGTTACTTTCAACGGCTTCATCAAACATCCTCTGGCCCTGACCAGAATAGATGAGTGTCAACTGATCGAACCCTTCACCGACATACAGGAAGAGTTGCGCAGCTATTTCTGCGGTTGCTATTTTCTCGAAATAATCAACCGCTGCTGCGCCGAACGTCAGGCCAACAAAGCTCTCTTTAACCTGATCAATGACATCTTCACCTTTCTCGCAACGATTCCACACAATCGAAATTTCAACTGCCGGATTCGGCTTTTCGAACTCCAGATTATTACCCTGCTGGGTTTTAAACCCCAGCTTTCATGCTGCCTCGACTGCGGCAGAGAACTTGATAAAGGCAGGTTTTTTCATTTTTCACCCCAGACCGGCGGCTTGGTCTGTGAATATTGTCAACCCCGTCACCCGGCAGCCTTTACCGTGAGCCGAGGCACTATTAATATGCTTAATGAAGCTCATCGACTTGACAATGAGCTCCGTAACAAGTTGAACTTCACGCCTCAGGTTGAACATGAAAGTGCCCGGCTCTGCCGTGCTCTCTTACGCTGGCACAGCGGCTGTGAATTCAAAAGTTTGAAGATCATGGAACGTTACAGCGAAAATGAGTTACCGATTGCAACCCCTGGCCCAACCATGACAACAGGTAAAATTTTGGGCCAAAATCAACATTTTTAATTTTCAATATTTGACAATCTCATCACGGAGTTAGAACATGAATTTTCAGGATGTCATTCTTAACCTGGAGCGCTACTGGGCCGATCACGGCTGCATTATCCAGCAACCCTACGATATCGAAGTCGGCGCTGGGACCTTTAATCCGGCAACTTTTTTGCGAGCTTTGGGACCGGAACCCTACAATGTCGCCTATGTCGAGCCTTCAAGACGACCAAGTGATGGCCGTTACGGCGAAAATCCCAACCGGCTGCAGCACTACTATCAATACCAGGTGATTCTTAAACCGTCACCACTTGAGATCCAAAACCTCTACCTCGACAGTTTAAAATCACTGGGTATCGATCCTCTTGATCACGATATCCGTTTTGTTGAAGATGATTGGGAATCTCCAACCTTAGGGGCTTGGGGACTGGGCTGGGAGGTCTGGCTCGACGGTATGGAAATCACCCAATTCACCTATTTTCAACAGGTGGGGGGGTTCGACCTAAAGCCAATTTCGGGTGAAATAACTTATGGCATTGAACGAATCGCCATGTATCTCCAGGGGATCGACAATGTCTACGATCTCAAATGGAACGATGAACTTCTTTATGGTGACGTCCACCACCAGAGTGAAGTTGAGTGGTCAAGGTACAACTTTGAAGAGGCCGACGTCGAAATGCTTCTGTCACTCTTTAACATGTTTGAAAAAGAGGGCATCCGCCTGGCCGAGAAGGATTTCGTCTTACCTCTTTATGACTGTTGCCTGAAATGCTCTCACGTCTTCAACCTGCTCGATGCCCGCGGCGCTATCTCGGTCACTGAACGTACCAACTATATCGGCCGGGTACGAAATCTGGCTAAGCTTTCGGCAACAAACTATCTCACACAAAGAGAAGAGATGAACTTCCCGCTGCTTAAGCGCGGGTAAAGAGGAGCATTCATCTAGGAACAAAAAAGAAAAGTCGCCCGGGTTGTTTCATTACTCCGGCGGTCAACTCGGCCGGTTTATCGTCACCACAGTAGAGGTCAACCCGGTGCGGCCCCCTGATGGCGCCCCCAGTATCCTGATTAAACACCAGGCGGCGACAAGGACGCCAGCCGGTTACCTCCTCAGCCGAGGAGAAGATCGGCAACTCCGTCTCTATCAAAGCCAAAGCTCCACCGGGGAAGAGCTTTCGGTCAGTAGCGATTGAACGCCCTGAGGTAACCGGTATATTATAGCAACCCAATGCCTCAGAAGTCGGCAATTTGCGAAAAAAAACATAACTTGGATTGGCTTTGAAAATCTCCGCCATCCGCTCAGGATGCTTCTTTATCCAAGCCCGAATCGAGGGCATCGAAACCTCTTCGCGCGTCATGAAACCTTGACGTATGAGCCAGCCCCCAATACTGTGGTATGAGTGCCCGTTAGCCGCCGCGTAACCAACCATTCTTGTCTCACCATCAGCCAGACGAACCAGCCCCGAACCCTGAATCTGGAGAAAGAATCGATCGATTTCATCATCAACCCAGAGCAGTTCAAGGTCTTTTCCCTTAAGTTTCCGGCCATAATCAATTTCGGCCCGAGTAAAGTAAGGTATCACTTTACCGCTTTCAAGCAACCGACCACGTAAGGTTGGAAAACGTAGTTCTTCCAGACGCGGTCCAAAGGGTAATTTTTCCAGCCACGGCCAAAGTTTACGGACCTGCCGAAGCAGATCAAATTTGCCCAGGTCAACCGCAACCAGATCGGTCGGTTTCCGGTACAGAGGATATCGATAACGCGTATCCGGCTGCCGTGAGCCTTGAAGCGTCGGAACATAGTAACCGGTAAAAAGTACCGGATTCTCTTTTTTTTGCCAGGGCAAAAGGCTACGCGAGACAGATTCCACTAGTTTGAACTTTTTTTTCAAAAAAAGTTCAAACTCTTTTAGATCAGGTTTCTGGTCGATAAAATCAAGCAACTCAACCTGGGCTGCGAGCACCTGATCGGCGGTCACAACCTGTAAACCATAATCAAATTCTTTTTT
>JANTGZ010000051.1 GCA_024762675.1 Thermodesulfobacteriota bacterium
GGGAAAACGCTTTTTATCTCCCGCAGAGACGCAAAGACGCAGAGAAAAACCGCAATGCAAACACCCTTAAATTATCTTTGGTGCGGTTTTATTTGACTTGATTGTAGGCCCACTCAAGCCAGGGCATCAATGCTTCAAGATCGCTCTTTTCTACAGTTGTACCACACCAGATACGCAGACCTGAAGGCGCATCGCGGTAAGCGCCTATATCTAAAGCTACATTCCCATCGGCAAGCAGTTTGATCAGTGCTTTTACCTTGTCGGCTTCCAGGTCAAGAATCAGGCAGACACTGGTATTCGAACGTTCCTTTTCCTCTTCGGCCAGGAAGTTGATCCACTTGTTGGCGGCAACGAATTTACTGATTACAGCCAGGTTGCCTTCACTTTTTTTAATGGAAGCTTCCAACCCGCCGATCTCCTTGATCCAGTTCAGGGCATCAAGATAGTCGGCTACGGCAAGCATGGAGGGGGTGTTAATGGTTGCACCGGTAAAAATGCCGTCAATCAGCTTGCCGTTTTTGGTCATACGGAAAATTTTGGGCATCGGCCAGCTTGGGGTATAGGATTCAAGACGGGCGACCGCACGAGGGCTTAAGATAAGCACCCCATGGCCGCCTTCACCGCCAAGGACTTTCTGCCAGCTGAATGTGGTCACGTCCAGCTTTTCCCAGGGCATCGGCATAGCAAAAACAGCTGAGGTTGCATCACAGAAAGTTAAGCCTTCGCGAGTATCGCTGATCCAGTCACCATCGGGAACCTTAACGCCGGAGGTGGTGCCGTTCCAGGTAAAGACGATGTCTTTTTTTTGATCGGCCAGGCTCAAATCCGGTAGTTTGCCATAATCCGCAGTATGGGCGGTGACGTCAAGTTTCAGCTGGTTTTTTATATCGGACAGCCAGCCGCTGCCGAATGATTCCCACGCGAAAACATCAACCGCACGCTCACCCAGCATGGACCACATTGCCATCTCCATGGCTCCGGTATCGGAAGCCGGTACGATACCCACTCTATAATCGGTGGGAATCTTAAGGATAGCTTTGGTTTGCTCGATAGCGTCACTCAAGGCTTTTTTGCCCAGAGCGCTACGGTGGGAACGGCCGAGAGTCTCTATCTGTAGTTTACTGACATCGTAACCGGGACGTTTTGCGCATGGACCGGAAGAGAAGTGGGGACGCAGAGGTTTTTTTTCTGGTTGCATAAGAGTTTCCTTTATCTGAGTTGAAAAATGTGCAGTAATAAGGACATCTCTAAAAATTGCCTTTTCGCCCGATTGCAGCGTTAGCTGAAGATTTTAATCCTCAAAATATTCAATATATTCCTCCGGTTAAAATCTTCATCTGCCTTGCACTCGAACAAAAGTTCTAATTTTTAGAGATGCCCAAAAATGATTGATTGTGACTGGTCGGGCTCTATATCAGAAAATGATGAAAAATGCATATAAAATCATTTTAGCTGTTAGTTTAGGCTTGACAGCTGTCTACTACTTTAATTATAGGGAGAGGCTTTTCTTGTTCCTTTTAGCGCTTGCTTTTACTCTTCTTGTAAGTTGCTGTAACTTAACTATTGAATTATTTATTGGTTCAGAGGTCGAAAATTGAGTAAATTTAAAGTTTTAGTTAGTGATAAAATGTCCCCGATGGGGATTGATGTGTTTGCTGGTTATGACGATGTCGAAGTTGATGTCAAGGTCGGTATGTCAGCCGAGGAGCTGATCGCGGTAATCGGTGAGTATGATGGTCTGGCAATCCGCAGCGCGACCAAGGTGACGGCTGAGGTGGTTGCTGCAGCCAGCCGCCTTAAGGTTGTCGGCCGGGCTGGAATCGGGGTTGATAATGTTGATATTCCGGCGGCGACGGCACGTGGTATCGTGGTTATGAATACGCCGAAAGGTAATACCATAACTACGGCTGAACATACCGTATCGATGATGCTGGCGTTAAGCCGTAATATCCCGCAGGCGACCTCTTCGATGAAGAGCGGCAAGTGGGAAAAGAGTCGTTTTATGGGAAAAGAGCTCTTTAATAAAACTTTGGGCGTCATTGGACTTGGCAACATCGGAGCCATTGTTGCGGATCGGGCTCAAGGTTTAAAGATGAAGGTTATTGCATTTGATCCTTTCATCTCGGAAGAGCGGGCCGCCAATATGGATATTGAACTGGTCTCCCTGGAAGATCTTTTTCGCCGGGCTGATTATATTTCGGTGCATACGCCGATGACCAAAGATACCCGTCACATGATCAACCGGGCGAGTTTCGCTTTGATGAAGGACAGCGTCCGTATTATTAACTGTGCTCGGGGCGGTATCATTAAAGAGGATGATCTCTATGAAGCCTTGCGGGACGGTCAGGTGAGCGGGGCCGCTTTTGATGTATTTGAGGAGGAGCCTCCGGCTTCCGACCATCCACTTTTTACGCTGGATAATTTCATTTGCACACCCCATCTGGGAGCCTCGACCGATGAGGCCCAGGTAAATGTCGCCGTGGCCATCGCCGAACAGATTGCCGACTATCTTAGTGACGGTACTATTGTCAATGCTCTTAACGTTCCCGGTGTCAGTGCTGAAGTACTGAAAGTGACTGGTCCTTATCTAACTTTGGCGGAGAAGATGGGTCGTTTTTACACCCAGCTCTGCAGCGGTAATAACTGCGGTTTAAGTGAGGTTCGTATTGAGTACAAAGGCAAGGTTACCGAGCATGATACCGAGCCGATTACGACATCTCTGCTTAAGGGGTTGCTGACGCCGATGGTCGGAGATCTGGTGAATTTTGTTAATGCTCCATCAATAGCAAAGGAGCGTGGAATTTCTCTGGTTCAAGCCAAATCTGATGAGGCCGGCAATTTTTCCAGTATGATTTCACTGGTCGGTAAAAACGGCAGTGATAAATATTCGATTTCCGGTGCTCTCTTCGGTAAAACTGAACCTCGAATTGTCAAAATCAACCAGTTTGAGCTTGAAGCGATCCCGGATGGCCATCTGCTGGTCATCTATGCTCATGATAAACCTGGGGTGATTGGATCGATTGGTTCATATCTGGGAGAAAATCAAATCAATATAGGGCGTATGCAGTTTGGCCGAGAGGGGGTTGGTGGGATGTCTCTCTCTTTGGTGCAGATTGATGGCTCTATCGAAGCTGAAGTAGTCATTGGTCTGACAAACTTGCCGAATATTGTTTCCGTCAAAGAAATATATCTCTAAATTTAAGGACTTAAGTTATGGCAAATGTAGTGCTCATCGGAACCCAGTGGGGGGATGAGGGCAAAGGTAAAATTGTCGATCTCCTGACTGAATGGGCTGAGGTTGTAGTCCGTTTCCAGGGTGGTAATAATGCTGGGCATACCTTGGTAATTGAGGGGCAGCGTTACGCTTTGCACCTGATTCCATCCGGCATCATGCGGCCTGGAAAAACCTGCGTGATCGGCAGTGGCGTGGTGATAGATTTGAAAATCCTGCTTGATGAAATCGGGATGTTGAAAGCTCAAAGTGGTAGAGATGTTCTCTCACAGCTGGTTTTGAGTGATGAAGCCCACTTGATTCTCGAAAGCCACCGCCGTCTTGATCAAGCCCGGGAACGCCAGCGCGGAGAAGCTAAAATCGGAACTACCGGGCGTGGTATAGGGCCGGCTTATGAAAGCAAGATGGCTCGTTGGGGTTTAAGGTTGGGTGATCTTCTGGCTCCGGAAGAGGTTTTGCGGACAAGGCTTGAGGCTCTTCTCAAGCAACATAATCTGCTGCTTGAGAAGATCTACGGTGAAGAACCGGTCTCTTTGGGTCTGGTGCTTGATGAGTTGAAAAAGGCTGCCGCGATTGTGCGTCCGGCGATAAAGAGAGTGCCGTATGAGATGGCCCGCTACCTTGAAAAAGGAGAAGCGGTTCTTTTTGAAGGGGCTCAGGGCAGCCTTCTCGATATTGATCATGGTACCTATCCCTTTGTCACCTCTTCTTCGACCTTGGCTGCCAATGCATGTGCATCATCCGGGGTGGGGGTAACTGCGATTAATGAAGTTATCGGGGTCGTCAAAGCCTATACCACTCGGGTTGGCAGTGGTCCTTTTCCGGTGGAGCTTGATGATCAAGTCGGTGAACATTTAAGCGTTCGCGGCGGCGAAGTTGGGACGACCACCGGTCGTCTAAGGCGTTGTGGATGGCTCGATATGGTGGCCTTGCGTTATGCTGTTCTCCTTAATGGTCTGAATAGTATTGCCTTGACCAAGCTTGATGTTTTGTCTGGACTCAAAACCATCAAGGTGTGCGAAGCCTATCGATTAAGGGGTGAAGTGATTGACTATTTCCCGTCATCGATTGAAGACCTTGCGGAGTGTGAACCGGTTCTGGTTGAGTTTGAAGGCTGGAGTGAGGATATTTCAGGGATTCTTGATTACGAACTGCTGCCGGAAAATGCAAAGAGATATGTCTCATATATAGAAGATAAAATCGGTATCAAGGCGATGCTGGTTTCCGTCGGTCCAGATCGTGAACAGACCATGATTCGCCATAATCCTTTTCTCAGTTGAGTTTTTTAATGATCGCCGGCAAAGGTTTTTTTTATGTTTAAGCCAGCCTTACAGGATGGTCATAATCGTCGGGTAAGTTATGTCCGGATTTCGGTGACTGATCGCTGCAATTTACGGTGCAGTTATTGTTCCGCTCCGTCCTTCTCCTCCAATCATCGTGAGCAGATCTTAAGTTACGAAGAGATTGTCCGATTGGTTAGAGTGTTGGTGACTTTAGGCGTTGACAAAGTCAGGTTGACCGGTGGTGAACCCTTGGTACGGCGTCATATCGACACTCTTGTTGCTCGGATCAAAGCAGTTGACGGCATTAATGATATCAGTTTGACAACCAATGGCGTGCTCCTCGAAAAACTTGCCGATCCCCTCTGGGATGCCGGTCTGCGGCGCATAAATATCAGTCTTGATACGCTTGATCGCAAAAAATTTAAAGAGATCACCGGGTGCGACTATTTTGATCGGGTTCGGGACGGGATCGAGGCCGCGCTGGCGGTTGGTTTTAGTCCGGTTAAGGTTAATGTCGTGGTCATGCGTGGAGTCAACGATGATGAGTTGCTAGATTTTGCGGCTCTGACTATGAAATATCCCCTGCATGTTCGTTTTATCGAGTATATGCCGATCGGGGTTTTGTCGACCTGGAGTGGAGACAAGGTTGTGACCGAAGAAGAGATGCTGGAGCGGATCTCTTTGGGGATTGGCAGTCTGGAGTCAGTGGTTGCCGAATCGAGCGGCCCGGCTCGGCTCTATCGTTTGTCGGAAGCTCCCGGCCGAATCGGGGTGATTGCGGCCATGAGCAACCATTTTTGTGCAACCTGCAACCGGATTCGAGTGACTGCTGATGGCCGTCTTCGACCCTGCCTGCTCTCTGATACTGAGTTTGACTTGAAAAAGGTTTTGCGGACCGGCGGTGATTTCTTCGGGATTGCTGAAATTGTTCGGAAGGCTGTGGCTGCTAAATCGGCAGAGCATGATATGGCTTGTAATGCCGAGCGTAAATGTACTCGGATGATGTCGACAATAGGTGGTTGAAATGTCGCTTTTAAGTCATCTCGATGTTCGGGGCCAGGCGGCGATGGTTGATGTTGGTGACAAACCGGTAAGCCGGCGTTACGCCCGGGCCTGGGGGCGTCTTTTACTGGCTCCCGAAACTCTTAAAATGATAACTTCTTCACAGGGTCTGGCCAAGGGTGATGTTTTTGGTGCGGCTCGGCTGGCCGGGATTATGGCCGCCAAACGGACGGGGGAGCTTATTCCTCTCTGTCATCCTCTGCCACTCTCCTGGGCTGGGGTTGAACTTATTCCTCTATACCCTGAAAACCTATCCCAAGCTCTTATAGTTATTGTTGGAGAAGCTTCTTTGTCGGGCCAGACGGGTATTGAGATGGAAGCTTTAACGGCTGTAACCATCGCCGGGTTGACGGTTTATGATATGTGTAAAGCCGCTGATAAGTCGATGATTTTGAGTGAGGTTGGGCTGCTCGAAAAGAAGGGCGGTCGCAGTGGTCACTATTTCGCTCGAGATCGCTCCCGATTATTAGATGTGGTCAATAAAGTGGAGCTTGAGATTGAAGATCTGGTCTTTTGGCACTGTTTGCCAAATGGTGACGTCGAATTCCGGAGGAATCAAGGAGACGGTTTACTTCTAGGAAAAGTCACTGGCGAAAAGGATACTTTGTTGAATGATCAGTTCTCCTGTGTCGATGCCGTCGTGGTGTTTGGTGGGGCCCTGCTCAGCTCTCTGCCGGTGACTGCGGGAGAGGCTTCCACAAGCGGGCTCTTGCAGGTGGTAAAACCAGGTTGTCTGGAGGCTGATGCTCTTTTTGCCGTACTGAAGTAAATTTGTTGGAAACTCCCGTTTTACCTGAAACTAACGCTCTCCTGATTTTCCCATTCATTTAAAATACACATTTTTTCATACTGTTTAGAGAGGAGGTGGCTGGTGAGTAAAAAGAAGGATGAAACCTTTGATATGCTTTTCTCGATGAAAAACAAGATGGACCGTTTTTTTGCCATCACTGAGCCGGAACCGACCTCTTGCGGTTTGCAACCGGGTTTGCAGTGGTCGCCGGCGGTTGATCTCTTTGATTGCGGTTATGAATATCGAGTCATGCTTGAGGTCCCGGGGATCGAGAAAGAGCAGATTGAGTTATCGGTGTATGCCGACAAAGTTGTGATTAAAGGGCGGCGTGAAGAGAGTTGTGATGTTTATGCTAAAGCTGAAGTTCTCTGCCTGGAGAGGGTTTGCGGGCGCTTTGAAAGAGTGATTTTGCTGCCCGATCCGGTCGATGCAGAGCTTGTTAAAGCGGAACTCAAAAATGGAGTTCTGACGATTCTGTTAACTAAGAAAATTGTCGAAATTGGTAAAAAGAGCATTGTAATTGAATAAATCCATGACCATGCCAACCTTTACCTCTTTTTTCCCGACTCCGGCAAAAGTCAATCTCGGTCTTAAAATTGTCCGGCGGCGAGCCGATGGCTACCACGATTTATATACCGTAATGGAACCGATTTCGTTGGCTGATACCATCTATTGCGAGTTTCGGTCGGCACCAAAAGATAGTTTTTCAGTTCAGTGTCCACAGCTTGGTAATCTTGATTCAGATAGTAATCTGGTTACCAGGGCGGCCCGCCTGATGGCTGGGTTAGCTCGTAAATATGGTCGTGAGAGAGTTGGCAGTTGGAACTTTTTTCTCGATAAAAGAGTTCCTTCAGGTGCTGGTCTGGGTGGCGGCAGCAGTAATGCTGCAGGAATTATCAAGCTGCTCGATAAGTTCTACAAGCTCAATTTAAATGCTGCTGAATTGGTGGGTGTTGCAACAGCAATCGGTGCTGATGTGCCCTTTTTCCTTAATCCTGAACTCTCCCTGGTCGAAGGGATTGGTGATCGCATAACCCCCCTTGGTATATCCCGACAGCGCTACTATCTGCTCATTAAACCCCCCTTTGCCATCGATACACCATGGGCCTATGCCTCTCTTAAGGCTACCTTGCAAGAGCGTCCTTATGATTATGATATCGAGCAGTTTAAAAGAGCATCGACCACCGAATATTATGCACTTGAGAATGATTTTGAAAACTCGGTTATGGACCGCTACCCTCTGCTTAAAGAGATTAAAAGATGGCTTATGGATAGTTCTGGAGGGCTCGGGGCTTTGATGAGTGGGAGCGGCTCAGTGATTTATGCCATCTATTCCGATCTGGAAAGTGCAACTCTAGGAGAAATTGCGGCCCGGAGTCAATTTGATGGCAGCGGTTGCCTCTTTTATCTGGCTCGGAACCTAAACACGTTCAGCTAGAGCCGTTGGTCGTCAGCGGAAAATAAAACAACTTCGGAGTCATATCGTGCTTGACTTGTGCCGCCTTTTTCTATATTAGGGGCGGGTCTTTTACAGAGGCTTTATGCAGGGGCGTCGTCAAGCGGTAAGACACAGGCTTTTGATGCCTGCATGCGCAGGTTCGAATCCTGCCGCCCCTGCCATTGTTGGCAACTATTCATCTCGCTGTTTACTTCATAGACAATACAGAAAAATTGGCGTTACAACGTATGGAACGACTGAAAATTTTTGGCGGCAATTCCAATCCGCTGCTTACCAATGCTCTGTGCAGAGACCTTTGCGAACCCTTAAGTAAGGGGGTTGTTAAACGATTCAGTGACGGCGAAATAATGGTTGAGTTGCATGAAAGTATGCGTGGTATGCATGTCTTTGTGGTGCAGTCTACATCAGACCCGGTAAATGCTAACCTGATGGAGCTCTTGATCATTATCGATGCCTTGAAACGGGCCTCGGCCGCCGAGATTACCGCAGTTATTCCTTACTACGGCTATGCCCGTCAAGACCGCAAGGTTGCTCCTCGAGCCCCAATTACGGCCAAATTGGTTGCAGATTTACTGACTGTAGCCGGGGCCCAGAGAGTCTTGACGGTTGATCTTCACGCGGGTCAGATACAGGGTTTTTTTGATATTCCAGTTGATCATCTCTATGCATCTCCGGTTCTACTATCCTATGTTGAGAACCATATTAATGGTGATCTGGTAGTCGTCTCCCCCGATGCCGGCGGGGTTGAAAGAGCCCGCTCTTTTGCCAAGAAGCTGAAACTTTCTCTGGCTATTATTGACAAACGGAGAAGCGGCCCCAATGTTATGGAAGTTATGAATGTTATCGGTGAGATCGAGGGTAAAACTGCGATTCTGCTGGATGATATGATCGATACCGCCGGGACCTTGACCCAGGCGGCTGACGCCCTGGTTGCAAAAGGGGCGGCCGGTGTTTATGGGTTGTCTACGCATGGGGTTCTTTCCGGTCCGGCAATTGAGCGGATCGAGAAATCCCAATTAAAGAAAGTTATTATTACCGATACGATCTCTCCCAATGATCGGACCAAAGCGTGTGCTAAAATTGAGGTACTTTCGGTCTCTTCACTGTTGGCCGATGCGATTAAGCGAATCTATTTCGGGGATTCGGTCAGCGCCTTGTTTGGTTGATTTTTGGTTTTAAATATTTTAAATCGATATTTTGCTTGAAAAATCGGTGAGCCGATTTTTTCTATTGTTTTAAGGAGGATACAGAGGTTATGGCAATTGCGGAATTAGCAGTTGAAACAAGAACAAAGAGTGGCAAAGGATATGCCCGGAAGTTGCGCAACTCGGGTAAGATACCGGCCGTCCGCTATGGTAAAGAGTGTTCAGTGACTCAGTTTTCGGTCGACCAGCTGGCCCTGGACCGGCTTTTAAGTGATAGTGGTTCAGCTTTAGTAGCGCTTGATGTTGATGGTGCTGGTCAAAATGATGAACTACTTTCAATCGTCAAGGATATACAGCGGGATCCGGTAAGTGGCAAAATTATCCATGCCGATTTTTACGGGGTTCGCTATGGTGAGCCGATTCTGGTTGAAGTGCCGTTGGTTTTTGAAGGTAAAGCGATTGGTGTGGTTGAAGGTGGCCTGCTCCAACCGGTGCGACGCTCTCTCGAGATAAAATGTCTGCCCCGACAGATTCCCGAAAATATTGTTGTCGATGTGACCTCCCTGGGTATTGGCGATGCGATCCATGTCAATGATCTGGAGGTTGAGGGTGTTGAATTTACGGCGTCGGTCAATTTCACTATCGTTACGGTTCAGACTGTCTCCGTTGAAGCGGTTGAAGCTGTGGACGAAGAAGGTGAAGAGGGTGTTGAGAGTGTTGAGAGTGAGGGTGCCGGCGAAGGCGAAGTTACTGCCGAGTAGTCTTTTCTCTGTATGAAACCGCATTTGTCGGATGATCACTTCCTGATTATCGGTCTCGGAAATCCGGGATTGAAATATGCGGAGACCCGTCATAACTTTGGCTTCATGCTTATTGACCGTTTACGGGAAAAGCTTGTTCCTCAAAGCTCTTTCAAATATGAAACCGACTACCAGGCTGAGATTGCCGGTGGAAAACTGGCAGGTAAATCAGTATGGCTGGTTAAACCTCAGACCTTTATGAATCTTAGTGGTCGGACGGTTCGGGCAATTATTGCAGACCACTGTTTTCTGGATCCGCAAAAGATCATCGTCATACACGATGATCTAGATCTCAGCTTGGGTCGTATCAAATTGAAGATGGGTGGCGGCAGCGGTGGTCATAATGGGGTTAATTCGCTGATTGAAGGCTTTGGCCGCGACTCTTTTTTGCGTCTGCGGCTTGGTATTAGCGGGGTTTTGAGTAGGGATAACACAATAGAATACGTTCTAACACCTTTTTTAGAGAACGAAAAAAAAGTTGTTTTAGAGGTGCTTGAAAGAGGGGTTGAAGGGGTCCTGCAGATCCTGATATCCGGGGTAGTAGCCGCTATGAATCAGATCAACCGGCGAGTCGTCGACCCGGTTTGATGCTGGATTGATTATATTATAAAGTATTTTTTTTATGATAGTGTTCCAAGGATTTATTTAACAAAAACCGCTATATCAAAAAAGGAGGGAATGTATGGAAAGTTACACTATGTATGCACCTATTCTGGGGGTTATCGGCCTCCTCTTTGCGGGTGTACTCTACTCTTATGTTGTTAAACAGGACTCTGGTAACGACAAGATGAAGGAACTCGCGGAAGCGATTCATTCCGGGGCCATGGCTTTTTTGCGACGTGAGTACAAGATCTTGGCGATCTTTGTTATCGTCGTTTTTGCGATTCTCTATGGTATGCTCGGACAGCAGACTGCCTACGCTTTCTTGGGTGGTGCCATCTGCTCGGTTTTCGCCGGCTACTTCGGTATGGTTGCTGCAACCAGAGCTAATGTTCGCACATCAGCTGCTGCTAATGATTCGGGCCAGGCTAAAGCTTTGAGCGTAGCTTTCAGTGGTGGTGCGGTTATGGGCATGTCGGTGGCCGCCCTGGGTTTGGTTGGGGTCGGTATCCTATTTTATCTCTATGGTGGTTCCCCAGAAACATCTACCTACATCAGCGGTTTTGCCATGGGTGCCAGTTCGATTGCGCTCTTCGCCCGTATTGGCGGTGGAATCTACACCAAAGCGGCTGATGTCGGCGCTGATCTGGTCGGTAAGGTTGAAGCTGGTATCCCGGAAGATGATCCCCGCAACCCGGCTACCATCGCTGATAACGTTGGCGACAACGTTGGTGATATCGCCGGCATGGGTGCTGACATCTTTGAATCCTATGTTGGTTCTGTTATTGCCACCATCGCTATAGGGGCTACAGCTACCGGAGCTATTTATGAGTCTGCCCGTTATACCTTTATGGCTTTTCCGTTGATCGTTGTCATGATCGGTATCGTAAGTTCTATGCTTGGTATTCTTTCGATGAAGATCTTGGAAAAATATAACCCGGCTGATGCTCTTCGTTACTGTACATTCGTTGGCGCCGGCGCTCTCCTGGCCGGTGCTTATTGGGCCGCCAAACAGATGGGGCTCCCGATTGGTGTCTTCTGGGCTTTGACCTTTGGTTGCGCTTGCGGCATCATGATTGGTCTGGTTACAGAGTACTACACCTCTGCTAAACCTATCGTTAAGATTGCCGAAGCCAGCCAGACCGGCCCCGGCACCAACATCATCACCGGCCTCGCCGTTGGTATGGAGAGTTGTGCGATTCCGGTTCTTTTGATCTGTGCCGCCATCTTCGGTGGTTACAAATTTATTGGTCTTTACGGAATCGGTATTGCCGCAGTTGGTATGCTGGCTACAGTCGGAGTTACCATGTCGGTTGATGCTTACGGTCCGATTGCTGATAATGCCGGTGGTATTTCTGAAATGTGCGGTCTCGGTGAAGAGACTCGGAAAATTACCGATGGTCTTGACGCTCTTGGTAATACTACGGCCGCTATCGGTAAAGGTTTTGCGATTGGCTCCGCCGCTCTGACTGCTCTTGCCCTCTTTGCGGCATACAGCTCAGCGGTTGGCCTGAAAGTTATCAACCTGACCAACCCGATGGTTGTTATCGGTCTCTTTATCGGGGGTATCATTCCTTTTATGTGTGGCGCCATGACCATGTCATCAGTCGGTAAGGCTGCATACGCGATGGTTGAAGAAGTTCGCCGTCAGTTCCGAGAAATCCCCGGGATCATGGAAGGTACTGGTAAACCTGAGTATGAAAAGTGTATTGACATCAGTACTGCCGCATCCTTGAAAGAGATGGTTGCCCCCAGTCTCTTGGCGGTTATCGCTCCGATCGCAGTTGGTTACGGCCTTGGTGCTGAAGCCTTGGGTGGCATGCTTGCCGGTGCAACCTTGGCTGGTGTCTTCATGGCGCTCTTTATGGCAAACGCCGGTGGCGCTTGGGATAATGCCAAAAAGTACATTGAACAGGGTCATTGTGGTGGTAAAGGTTCCGAAGCCCATAAAGCTGCGGTTACCGGCGACACGGTTGGCGATCCTTTCAAGGATACTTCCGGTCCGGCTATGAACATCCTGATCAAATTGATGTCCATCGTCTCTCTGGTTATTGCTCCCTTGCTCATGAAGATGTAAGAGAAGAGAGACTGCTTTTCTAAGTCAAAAGCCAGCGCTCACAAGGCGCTGGCTTTTTTACGTCTTGACAAAGATGTTGATATTTGGCTACTTAGTTACTTTAAGTTTGAATTTTTTTTAGTTACCATAGAGTGTGGAGTTAAGTTATGTCAGGTCATAATAAATGGAGTAGTATTAAACACAAGAAAGGTGCGGCTGATGCCAAGAGGGGTAAGATCTTTACCAAGATAATCAAAGAGATTATTGTTGCCGCCAGAGGTGGTGGGGGCGATCCGGAGATGAACCCCCGTTTGCGCACGGCTGTTGCAACAGCTAAAGCTGCGAATATGCCGAAAGATAATATTGAGCGGGCGATCAAGAAAGGAACCGGGGATCTCGACGGGGTAAACTATGAAGAGTACTCCTATGAAGGCTATGGTCCGGGTGGGGCCGCTGTAATGCTTGACATCTTGACCGATAACAAAAATCGGGCGGCTGCTGATGTTCGTCATATCTTCGCCAAAGGTAATGGTAATTTAGGTGAAAATGGCTGTGTTTCATGGATTTTTGAAACTAAAGGGGTGATCGTTTGCGAACGTGATAAGGTTGATGCCGAAAACCTTTTTGAGTTGGCTCTGGAGGCGGGAGCCGATGATGTTATCGATGAAGCGGGTGAAGAGACCATAGAAGTTCATACGACCCCGGAAGCTTTTGAGGAAGTCCGTCAGGTTTTAGAGAACGAAGGTGTCGAGATGATCTCAGCTGCTGTTGACAAAGTCCCTTCAAATACAGTTAACCTTGAAGGTAAGGCAGCTGAGCAGATGTTGCGCTTGATGGATAATCTTGAAGATTGTGATGATATTCAAAAAATCTACTCCAATTTTGATATCGATGACGCTCTCTTGGAAGAGCTGCAGGGTTAGAGCTAGGTGTTGGTTTTAGGGGTCGACCCCGGTAGCTCAGTTACCGGTTATGGTTTGGTTGAGAATATTTCAGGCCAGCTTAGTTATTGTCATGATGAACAGTTAAAGTTACCCACCAAGGCTGATGTCGGTGTAAAGCTTGCTCTTCTCTATGACCATACTGAAAAGCTGTTGACAAAGTACAAGCCCGATCAACTGGCGGTTGAAGGGATCTTCTATGGCAGTAATGTTAAAAGTATGCTGGTATTAGGACAGGCCCGAGGGGCTGTGATGGTGGCCGGGGCAAAGTTTAATCTCTCAATTCATGAATATCCTCCAGCCCTGGTTAAACAGGCTGTGGTCGGATATGGGAAGGCAACGAAGGAGCAGATTCAGCATATGGTTAAGTTGTTGCTAAAGATTCAGATAATTACCGGCGAGCATGCAGCCGATGCTCTGGCGGTTGCAATATGCCACCATCATCAGGCTCGACTTCAGGGGTGGCAGCAATCATGATCGGAAGAGTCCGGGGGCCTCTGGTCTATAAAGGTATCGATGAAGTTATGGTTGAGGCTGGGGGAGTTGGCTATCGTCTTCAGGTTTCCGTGACTACAGGAAATCAACTCCCTCCCCTAAATGAAGAGGTTGTTTTATGGGTGACAACCAAACTTCGGGATGATGCGATTCAATTATACGGTTTTTTTGAGCGCCGCGAACAAATTATGTTTTTGCGTCTGCTCAAGGTTAATGGCGTAGGACCCAAACTTGCCTTTGCCATTATAGCCGGAGGTGATCTGGGACGACTTGAGAGGCAACTTGTTAATCAGGAGGTTGATGAGCTTGCCAAATTGCCGGGGGTTGGAAAAAAGCTCTCGCGACGTCTGGTCCTGGAGTTGGGAGAGCTGCTGAAAAAGGAGCTTGGCGATATCGCTCTATCAGATCTTGTCGGACAATCTGCCAGTGGAGAGGGCTCGTCCAGTGTCACTGCTTATGAATTGATGGAGGCTTTGCAGGCTTTGGGTTATCGAAGTAGTGAGGTAGAGGCGATTTCAGCAAAAGTACTTCGTGAGCATCCCGGATTAGAGGTTGAAAAGCTTCTGAAATTGGTTTTGCAGGAGCTCCACCGTGGTTGAGGAACGTTTATTGGAAGCCACTTTGACTTCGGCTGATGGTGCTATTGAAGAGGGTTTGAGGCCGCATCAGCTGATCAACTACGTTGGGCAGAAAAAAGCGGTTACCAATCTTAAGGTTTTTATCGAAGCCGCCCGAGGTCGGAGTGAAGCCCTTGATCACCTGCTTCTCTATGGGCCTCCAGGCTTGGGGAAAACGACTTTGTCACGCATTGTTGCCGGTGAAATGGGAGCTCAGATACGTGGTACATCCGGGCCGGCTATAACCCGGCCGGGTGATCTCGCCGCAATCCTGACCAACCTGCAACCTCATGATATTCTCTTTATTGATGAAATCCATCGTCTTAATCGGGTGGTTGAGGAGATTCTCTATCCGGCGCTTGAGGATTTTAAGATCGATATCATTATCGGCCAAGGCCCGGCGGCGCGTTCCATATCACTCGATCTACCCCCTTTTACCCTGGTGGGAGCAACCACCAGGGTTGGTTTGCTATCATCACCTTTGCGGGATCGTTTCGGGATTGTCATGCGGCTTGAATTTTATCAGGTCGATGAGCTTGCCCGGATTATTATGCGTTCCGGCCGGATTTTAGAAATTTTGATTGAAGAGGAAGGAGCTCTGGAGATCGCTCGCCGTTCCAGAGGAACCCCGAGAATCGCAAACAGACTCTTAAAAAGGGTACGAGATTTTGCTCAGGTCGATGGTCTTGATGTCATTTCAAAACCTACTGCGGCCTCTGCTCTGGATAGTCTTGAGATTGATAAACGTGGCTTTGACAATCTCGACCGCCTCTTTATGGATGCCATCATTAATAAATTTAATGGTGGACCGGTCGGGATCGAGACCCTGGCGGCAGTGCTGAACGAGGAGTCGGACACCCTTGAGGATGTCTGTGAGCCCTTCCTTCTCCAGGCTGGTTTTCTGGCGCGAACTCCCAGAGGACGAGTTGTGACCCGTTTAGCCCGGGAATATTTTATGTAAAGTTTAAAATGACTGTATTAATACTTGACATCTTTGTGCGGTTGTTGCTACTTAATACTCTTTAATGGAAATTTTAAACAAGCAGGATGGTGATGGCGAGTTCAGTTGATTTTGTTGCCCGGGATTGGGTTGCTTATATAGTTGGGCAGCAAAATATTCAAAAGGGCTTATTGGCTTCTTTTTTGGAACGCGAATTCGGGTTTCACTGTCAGGTCGCAGAGAATGGGTTGGAGCAGCCTCCGCCGGGATTTGTTGGTGAACGTTCTCTTTTGTTGTTACGTGATTGTTCTGGTGAAGATGCGGAAAATATTATCACCTACCTTGACCTCTTCGGAGGTCGTCTGTTAGCTGACGACAAGATTCGCGTGGCTCTGATCAACCTTGACTCCGATCTTGATATAGAGGAGAAGATGTTACGTTGCGGGGTGCGTGGAGTTGTCAATACAAATGCGGCTCCTAATCTTCTGATTCGTTTTATCATGGCTGTCGTTGCCGGGGAACTCTGGTTTCCGAGACAGCTGGTCAGCCGTTGTATACTAGAAAGTCGAGGGCAGATCACAGATATTGATGAAGTTGTCTCTTTAAAATCTGCTTTGCCGGTGACTCTGACCACTAGGGAGCGGGAGGTCTTATTGGAGGTCGGTATTGGTTCGACAAATGAACAGATTGCCGATCATCTCTGTATCAGTATGCATACGGTGAAAAGTCATATCTATCGTATCTTTCGTAAAATTAATGTTCCCAACCGTCTCCAAGCGGCTCTATGGGCCTCAAAATACCTTGTTTGAGCACCTTTGAGAATAAAAATCATACTTTTTTCATACTTTTGACTGATTGATTTTTTTGTAGAATAGATTATAATTGCAAAATATAGGGTAGCAGATGTTGTAGACAGATGCACCTCTTAAATATTTAAGGTATCATTTTTTTGGTATTGTGGTTAGGTTGGAACTATTTAAACAAATGGTGTGATTATGGAAAGAAGAGTAGTGACCAGATACAATCTTCAGGTTCCGGCTCACGTTGAAACAATGCCGAACAGCGGTGATGTTCAGTCGTATGAATGGAAAACCCGTGATGTCTCTTCCAGTGGAGCTTTTCTCTTAACGGAAGGGCAATCGTTGGAAAATGGGACCATTATTAAGGTCAATCTCTATCTCAACTCCTTTTCCGGATCCGGTTCATGGGTTGAGATGAATGGTCGGGTAGTACGCGCTGAGAGTGAAGGAGTCGGGGTCTGTTTTGATGGCCAATATCAGTTTGTCAGCAATGCCCCTGACATTGATATGTAGTTAAATAGTAGTGAAAAATTGTTTTCGACTCTACCGAAAGACCAGGACGGAAAAACTGTCCTGGTCTTTTTGATTTAATTAAAACGGTAGGTCTCAAACACCAGAGAAGTTTGGAGAAGAAGGGTCATGAGTGTACTGGTAACCGGAGCTGCCGGTTTCATAGGTTTTCATGTCAGTCGGAGATTACTTGCTGATGGAGTTAAGGTTGTCGGCCTGGACAATCTTAACGACTACTATGATGTCGGTTTGAAAAAAGATCGCTTGAAAATTTTACAGAAAGAGAAAAATTTCTCTTTTGCCAATCTCGATCTGGTTGATACGGATGGGATGCGAAAACTCTTTAAAGAGAGCTCCTTTGAGCAAGTTATAAATCTTGCCGCCCAAGCCGGGGTTCGTTACAGTCTGGAGAATCCCAAGGCTTACGTCGACAGTAATCTTTCCGGCTTTCTCAATATTCTTGAAGGTTGCCGCCATAACCGGGTGGGGCATTTGATCTATGCCTCATCGAGTTCAGTCTATGGTCTCAATACGCAGATGCCATTCTCCGTACATGACAATGTTGATCATCCGGTAAGTCTCTACGCCGCCAGTAAAAAGGCCAATGAATTGATGGCCCATGCCTACAGCCATCTCTATCAGTTGCCGGTTACAGGGTTACGTTTCTTTACAGTTTACGGCCCTTGGGGCCGGCCCGACATGGCTCTTTTTCTTTTTACTCGGGCTATCTTGGCAGGTGAGCCGATAAAGGTGTTCAATCAAGGTGAAATGCAGCGAGATTTCACTTATATAGATGATATTGTTGAGGGGATTGTCCGCCTTATTCCGCACCTTCCGGAAGCTAATAGCGACTGGAATGGAGCTTCACCTGATCCAGGCAGCAGCCCGGCTCCATATCGACTATACAATATCGGTAACCATAGTCCTGTAAAATTGCTTGATTTTATCTCTTTAATTGAAAAAACATTGGGCAGAGAAGCAAAAAAAGAGTTTATGCCCATGCAGCCCGGAGATGTTCCGGCAACCTATGCCGATGTTGCAGACCTTCAGGCAGCAGTTGATTTCAGTCCGGCAACGCCGCTGGAGAAAGGTGTTGAAGAGTTTGTTGA
>JANTGZ010000052.1 GCA_024762675.1 Thermodesulfobacteriota bacterium
ACGGTCGCTTCATAAGGTCTGAAAAGCGGATTTTCCTGCATCGCGACTACCAGGCCGATCGCAACTCCGGCCTGGGGAACGAGACAGAAACCCAATAGTTTGCCAACTGGTTCAGGCGCTCTGGTAAGCCAGCCACTAACTCCGGCCCCCAGAAGCTTACCACCATAACGGGCCAGGATATAAGTGGCTCCAACGGCTCCCAGCGAGGGCAAGAGCGCCAGGTCAAGGTGAGTTCCGGCAAGAGTAAAAAAACAGACGTAGAGAAATGGTTCAAAATCCTCGACCGAGGTCAGAATCCGCCGATTGGCCGAAGAAAAATTGGTAATCATGAATCCCAAAACCATATTTGGTAGAAGCGGCGAGATTTTGAGCCACAACGAGATCCCGGTCGTAAAACAAACAGCCATCAGTAACAATGAGACAAAATGAGCCTTTTCCTGGAGTCGACGAGCCAGAATCATCAGCAGCGCCCCGCTACCGGCACCAACCAGTAGAGCCTCTCCCAATACCAACCCCGCCAGGCTAACCTGAGCCTCAAGGTCAGCCTGGCCGCCAAGACGGCCACCAATCACCACTGTAACCAGAACAAAGATAACTATGGCTAAAACATTATCGAGGGCAACTACCGATAAAAGATTTTTTACCAGGGGCCCATCAGCCTCAGTCTCCCTAATGACCGACAAGGTCGCCGCCGGTGCAGTTGAAGCAGCAATCGTCGCCAAAAGCAGGGAGATAACCCAGTTATCAAGCCAGAAGTCACAGAAAAAATAGACCGCAACCATCGCTGTCAGGGCTTGGGCCAAAGCAATTGAAATAAGGCTTAAAGCTTGTGGGATTATACGACGTACTTTGAGATGAGAAGCAATCGAAACAGCGATCAAACTTAAAGCAATCTCGGAAATTGGTTTAAGGGTATGGTAGACGATCTCGTGAGTTAAGATGTGGGTCAGATAGGGCCCAATGATAATGCCGGCAACAATATTGCCGGTGACCGAAGGGAGGTGCAGACGCCGGGCCACACTCCCGCCAAGCAGCCCGGCCGTCACCAAAACACTCACCGCAAGAATGGCATTCACGAAACCCGCTCCGCTCCGGCTTTAAAAAGGGCACCAGCAACCACTAACTGATAGTCCAAGATAGTCATAACCGCACTATAGCGAAGCCCTAAAACTCTGACAAGAAGATTTTGGCCTTTAAACCCGGCCAGAGAATCCTCCTGCCGATCTTATGGCAGTCTACAATGTGCTGCTAACTATGAAAAAAAAGACACTCCCACCGAAAGGCGGAGTCGGAAAGCCACGGGATCGTCAGGGTAGATACTCATCCAGGCTACTAAGATACTGGAGGTAGAGCAACGGAGTCTGGGCTGCCAGTCCGGCAATTTGGCCCAGAACCTTTTCAGCCCGCTCTCGACAACCGGCATCACCGGTCATTGCCTCAAGACGCAGGAGATTCATGATCATTACCGAGTTACTGCCGGGCAAGGCTCCGTCATGCAATTCAAGGGTTCGGGCTACGAGTTTTTCAGCATCGCTGGCGCTGAAAAAATAACGGTCACCCTGATCATCCCAGAAAAGATCGTTGACCGTCGCCGTCAAGCTCCGGGCTCGTTCCAGAAAGGTATTGTCGGCCCCGGCCGCATAAAGTTCGAGGAGCCCCCAGATAAGAAAGGCATAATCATCCAGAAAGGCGGGAATCGCAGCCTCTTCACCAAGAGACCAGCGCCGCCATAAACGATCACCTTCTCGACTTAGGTGTTTATCGAGAGCCTGAGCCGCAGTTTCAGCCATTTCGAGATAGGAAGGCTCTTTAAAGACCACTGAGGCCCGGGCCAGAGCGGCAATCATCAGGCCGTTCCAGGCTGTAATAACCTTTTTATCAATAAACGGTGCTGGACGCTGAGATCGTGCTTTTAAAAGTGTTTCACGACTGCGCGCTAGCTCCTCTGTGAATTCAGGAAGTGGTTTTTCAGGTTCGTTGCCACTTCGATCTTCTTCAACAGCAACCCGATTTAGCACACTGCTACCTGCAATCTCTGGGAAATTACCTTTCTCGCTAACCCCGTAATACTGACAAAAACTATCGCCCTCGGACTGACCCAAAGCTGCCTTTACCTGGGCCTCATTCCAGACGTAGAAAGCCCCTTCAACCCCTTCGCTATCGGCATCTTGGGCCGCATAAAAAGCACCTTCATCACCTCGCAGATCACGCTTGATAAAGTTAAATATCGCGGCAACAACCTCGGCATAATGTTTCTTTCCCGAAATTTGATAGGCTTCGGTATAGGCTAGAGCAATGGTTGCCTGGTCGTAGAGCATCTTTTCAAAATGCGGAACCTGCCACTGCTTATCGACTGAATAACGATGAAAACCACCGCCCAAGTGATCAAAAATTCCACCGGCTGCCATCTTGTCCAAGGTTTTTTCAACCATCTCTAAAGCGATATCGGAACCACTACGCTGATGCCAGCGCAATAGAAACAGCAACTGATGCGGAGTCGGAAATTTTGGAGCAGCGCCGAAACCGCCGTCCTCATGATCAAAGTTTTCCGACAGGTGCTCTGCAGCATTACCGAGCAGGTCAACACTCAAAACTTCATCGACCGGCCGGGCCTGCTCCATCGAACGAAGCAGCTGCACCACCTCCTGGCCATTCTTCAGAAGAGCTTGCCGTTCCGAGCGCCATCGTGTCGCCAGATAGTTGAGAATTTCAATAAAACCAGGCATATTGAGGCCATAGCCACCCTGCTTAGGAAAGTAGGTTCCGGCAAAAAAAGGGACACCTTCGGGAGTGATAAAGACGGAAAGCGGCCAGCCTCCGGCACCGGTAAAAAACTGACAGGCAAGCATATAGATCTGATCAAGATCGGGACGCTCTTCACGATCAATCTTGACCGCTATAAAATTCTCTTTCAAAAGAGCTGCGACATCTTCATCGTCAAAGGATTCATGGGCCATGACATGGCACCAGTGACAAGTCGAGTAGCCGATAGAGAGAAATAACGGTTTATCTTCACGCCGGGCCTTATCCAAGGCTTCCGGCCCCCACGGGTACCAATCAACCGGCTGCTGGTCATGCTGGCGCAGATACGCGCTCGACTCATTCTCTAAACGATTAGCCATCAAAGATATCCTTCCCGTATCTTGAAATAAATGCCTATTCAGCTGAAACCGCTGCCGCAGAAACCCGAGTTCCCAGTTCCCGATCCATCATAAAGAGACCGTGCCCCTGATCGCCTACCATCTTCAATTTCTGCAGTACTGCGTCAACCGAAGCTTCCTCTTCGACCTGCTCGGTAACGAACCACTGGAGAAAGATATTGGTCGCATGATCTTTTTCGGCAATCGCCACATCGACCAGACCATTTATCAAAGCCGTCACCTTCTGCTCATGTTCTAAGGTTGCCGCAAAAGCAACCACCGGATTCGTCCACTGGGTCTGGGGCGCCTCGATCGCACTCAACAGAACTCGACCACCACGCTCATGGATAAAATCATAGATCTTCATGGCATGAACCATCTCTTCCTGGGCCTGAGCCTTCATCCACTGAGCAAAACCGGGTAAATTGACCGACTCAAAATAGGATGACATTGACAAATAGAGATAGGCCGAATAGATCTCAGCATTGACCTGTTCATTCAAAGCTTTTTCCACGCGTTCATTAATCATTGCTTTTCCTCCCTTTTTTACAATCGGTCAGCCGGTCAAACAACCCCTTGGTTTATCGGCTGACCGAACTAAGAACCTTTAAATATTTCAACTGTTATACAACTTTAGATGAACTTCTATCACAATCGCTCTGTAAACACAACTGAAATTATCATGATTAGTTATCTGCAACTATTTTTATAGTGCCGAACATCTGGCGCCAATGAGCAAAGAGGCTCCATAATTTTGAAAACAGGCTGCCCGTACTTGCCCACCAGAGGCAGCAACTCTGAAAAAAAAGAGTGTCCATCAGCGATCTCAATCGCACCTCCATGGGCCAATAATATTTTTTTGACCGGTAAAAGAGCCATGCGCTTCAGGGTTGCCGTCATCAGCTCCGGGAAAAGAGTAGGAAAGGGCAGAACTATCTTATCGCCAGGCTTGATAACCAGATCTCCAACATAGAGGAGCTCTTCTTCCGGATGATAGAAAACCATATCATAGAGGGTATGACCCGGGGCCGCATAAGCCCTCCAATCGGGAAAACCGGGCAATGCCTGGCCGTCATCAAGAAGATAATCGGGTTGGAGCCGGCGCGGATACCAGGCCCGCTCCAGTTTGCCGAACTGCTGACGGGCCGAATAGTGCCCGAGCAGGGTATCTATAAGGTGCTGGGTAGCGCCTCGAAAACCCCGATACCACTGATCGATTTCGACATGCGCAGCGATCGGCAACCGAAAACGCCGCCGCAGCAACGGAGCGCCGCCGGCATGATCGGGGTGCATATGGGTAACCAGCACCAGTCTGAGATCTTCAGCTGGACGCAGCATTTCACGGCTCATATACTCTTCGATACGAACCGCGTCATAACGAGCACCACCATCTAAAAGCAGGATCTTATTCTGATATTCGACCAGGTAAAGTGATGCAATGTAACCCTTGATTTGATGCAAAGTGAACAGGCATTCAGTCATAGGCCTATTCTACATTTCTGGTGCCAAATGTAAAGATAAAAAAAAAGAGGGGCTCGAAAGCCCCTCTTTTTTTTCAAACTTCAATCTAAACTTTCAGTCAGTACGACTGGTGATCTCAATAAGATGATAACCGAAATCGGTCTTTACCGGACCATGCACCTTTCCCACTTCGGCATTAAAGACAACAGTATCAAACTCCGGCACCATCTGACCGGGAGAAAACTCTCCTAAAGCACCGCCCTGCTGCCCGGATGGACATTTTGAATTGGCGGCCGCAACCTTGGCAAAATCTTCCCCGCCTTCAATCTGTGTCTTAAGTTCCAGGCAACCCGCTTCTGTTTCCACCAAGATGTGCCTTGCGCTTGCTTTCGCCATATTGATCTCCTTTAAATCATCCAGGTTCAAATAAAAATCTTCAAAAATTTAAAATTTGCGCCGAGATACCACAGGTAGCCGGGAAATGTAAAGCAGAAGTCACGTTAATGGCAATAAATCAGGGTCAAAACCTTGACAACCAAAACTGTAGTGGGGTATGGAGCGCCCCGCTTTGCAAATCACAGATTTCGATGACAAAGGTGTTTTCCATGCGCAAGACCCGCATTACCCGAGTTCTACATTGGCTACATAAATATTTCGGCCTTCTGGGTCTCATCTTTTGCGCCTGGATGGCCCTAAGCGGTATCCTCTTAAACCACCCTCAACTAATAAAAAAATACTCTTTACCCAGCCGGATAATGCCGGCCAACTATCACTACCGCAACTGGAACCGAATGAGCTGGCGAGACTCGGTTTTTTCCGCCCGCCATGACAACATTCTCTATGTTGGCGGCAAAGAGGGAGTCTGGCGGAGTCTGGATCAAGGCAAGAGCTTTAAACCCCTGACTACTGGTTTCCCCACCACCATCTATGAACGAGACACCTACAGCCTGCTTCTGGCCGCAGATCGGGAATCGGAAACCCTTTATGCCGGCACCAAATCCGGCCTCTTTTACCAACAGAATGAGAGCTGGCATCGAATTGACCATCCCGTACTTAAAAACAAAGCCGTTATTGATCTTATACAAATTGACAACCGCATTCTAGCTTTTACCGACAGCGCCGCCTATCAAGCTGTTATAGATAACAGGCCACCGTCATTCAGCCCTCTGGCCCTGCCCCGTGACCTAAACCAGGCTCCAACGGTGCCGCTCTTCCGCTGGCTTTTAAAGATTCACGATGGCTCCATCTTAGGCCTTCCAGGCCGCCTTTTTGTCGATTTTCTTGGACTGACACTGTTTCTCCTCTGTCTCTCCGGGGCTCTTATCTGGTACGTCCCCTGGCGCAAACGCCGCCGCCGACCAACAATCTTTGCCGGAAAAATCTTTGCCCTTAACTTTCGCTGGCACCTGAAACTCGGTATCATCAGCGCCCTCTTCATTACGATTATTGCTTTGAGTGGCACCCTCGTCCGGCCGCCACTTTTGATTGCGATTATACGCCTGACGGTTCCCGCCAATCTCATGCCCGGATCTGACCCCGACAACCCTTGGGCCAACCAAATCCAACGAGCCGCCTACCTTAAAGAAAAGAACCAGCTCATTATTGCCAGCAAACAGGGTCTCTTTAGCGGCCCGGTCGACAACTCTGCCACCTTTACCAAAATACCGGAGGCCCTGCCGATTCATGGAATGGGAGCCATGGTTTTTGAAGCGCTTGATAATCACAACCTGCTCATCGGCTCATTCAGCGGCCTCTATATCTGGGACACCAGCCAACAAACAATCATGCAGCTCAAAAGCAAAACAACTCTGGGAAATCCTGATTGGGGCAAACCTATCATGGTTACCGGAGCTGCAGTATTCAACGGCCAGGCTCTGCTGGTTGCCGATTATAGCGACGGCCTCAAACCCTTGCGCAGACACCTCCACCTACTCCCCGCCATGCCTGACGAAATCAGATCCCAAAGCCGCATATCTTTATGGAACGCACTCTTCGAACTTCATAACGGGCGTATCTTCGAACAATTCATCGGCCCCCTGTACTGGCTGATTATCCCTTTAGGTGGCATCTCCCTTATTGTAACCCTCATTAGCGGCACCTTGAAATGGAACAGGCGACACCGGAGAAAATAAAACCCATAGTCACCACATCAAGAAATTCGGTGACATGCCTCATCAACAAAAAACCGAGCAGGCTGATAACCCCGAACTAGGAATACGTTTTGCTTACAATCAATACGCAAATCTACTGAAATTTTGAATTCAACATAGCGGAAAGCAAATAAGGTCACAAAAATGTATATATCAAAATACAAATGGGCAAAAATTGTACTGTTTACAGGATTGCTTCTCATAGTGTTTCGTTCGGCCATTTTCGCAGCCGAGCCGATTATTGTCGACCATGAATGCACCGACCTCTCGCAAATCCCAAATTCAGCTATCGAGCAGGCTAAATCAACCCTGCATATCGCCTATGAACACACATCACACGGTTCCCAGCTGATAGCGGGCATGGGAGGCAGTAATGGAACCGGTCTCGACAACTTCCTCACCAACAATCCAAATTATGCTATTCCCTCTGGGCTTTATGTCTGGAGTGATGGTCCACAGACAGGTTTCCTAGACCTCGATGACGACGCGATGTACGGCTCTGATGCCGGTTATTATCCAACTTGGGTAAACAATACGCGTTCTTATCTTGGTGACCCCGACTCAGGAACCGGACGCGGCACTTTACATACCGATGTCAATGTTGTCATCTGGTCTTGGTGCGGGCAGGTATCTGGCTATAGCGAACAATACATGATTGATGCCTACCTGGCACCTATGAGCCAACTCGAACTTGATTACCCCGGCATCACTTTTGTCTACATGACCGGCCATCTCGATGGCAGTGGAGCTAACGGCAACCTCCACCTCCGCAACCAACAGATCCGAGAATTTTGCCGAAGCAACAGCAAAGTGCTCTACGATTTTGCTGATATCGAAAGTTATGACCCTGAAGGATTGGTAAACTACATGGAGCTTATAGCCAACGACAATTGTGACTACGACAGTAACAATGATAAAACACGCGACGCCAACTGGGCCTTGAGCTGGCAATCTATCCATACCGAAAATGTCGACTGGTGGGCATCCGGAGCAGCTCACAGCCAGAATTTGAACGGCAATCTTAAAGGTTTTGCCGCATGGTGGCTGTGGGCCCGGCTGGCCGGCTGGAATGGCCTGAACTATACGACAATTCATGTCAACCCCGATTCTACCGGACACTGCGGGGCCAATTTACCTTGTTATGAACTTATTCAAAACGGTCTCAACGAAAACAGCGACTCAGACTGTCTGGTAAAAATCCGGGAGGCTACCTGTTTTGAAGAAGTCATCAGCAACGGCCCAGCGGTCACTGTGCTGGAGGGTGGCTGGAATGATGATTTTACAATCATTAGCGGCTTCTCAACTATCCTTGGCAGCCTGACGGTTTCCGACGGATGCCTGACGCTTAAAAACATAGTCTTACAATGACAATCTCACCCCAAAAAGTGACTTCCGTAAGTTCAAATACGTCGCCCCTCTCGTTTAGTTTCTTTCGAGACTCATTCCCCCAACCTTGTGGCTTACGGCCTATCGTCTCGCTACCCTACGCTTAAACTCAAGGATTACTACTTTCGACCCGGGGACTTGTTGCTACTCGGTGGCTGGCCAGCCTTCCGAGATGAGCTTCACACCCACGAAATATACGACCTAGGAGTTTGGAGAAAACGGACTTTGTTACGTGCATATCGTAAACAACTCCTATCCTTAAATTAAAAATGCTCTTCTAAGTTTTTTATCCGCACTTCCTGTGAACCTACTCTTTGCAGTAACTGGTCGATCAAGACCTGTTGTTCTTTTAAAGCCTCAGTCAGAACCGGAATTAGCTGACTGTAGGAAACCGTCAGGCTTCCGTCATGATTGCTTTTCACTAACTCCGGTAGAACTTCGGCAACCTCCTGAGCGATTAAACCTAATTGCCGGCCTTCAGCAAAACCCTTTTCCGGAAATTTATTCCGCCGCCAGAGATCACTGACCCCCCGTAATTGAGCGACAACCTGTCGCGCATCGAACAATGTCTGAACATCTCTCTACCAGCGCTAATCCGAAGCCAAATAACTACCGGCCATCTCCTGGGTTCCATTGACCCGTAACAGAGTATTGTCAAACTCACCATAGATCAAGGGTGGTGAGGTGTCGGAGTTAGCTATATAGAGCCGGTTATTACTCGTTTTGTCGGTGCCGGCTCCGTATCTGATTATAACCGAACCGCTCACATCGACCCCTTCACCGGCATAAGCTCCGAGCATGGTATTTTAACCACCACTTAAGTTACTCAAACCCGTGCTACATCCGATGAAAGTATTGTTGACGCCTGAATTACTCCTACCCCTAAAATAATCACCAGACCAGTCACAAGATATTCAAAATATTTTTGGAGATACATGTATTTCCTTCTCTATAGATCAACAACAAAACTTGGGAAATCTGTGAAGCCAGATTCACTTACCACTCATTGATAAAATAGAGTAACCCTGCTAAATCTCAATCATCCGACCAAACAGCAAACTAAAGCATATTGAAATATCTTCTAAGACACAAGCCACAACCCAGAGCAATCTCTATTTTACGGACTCGGATCTTTTTACTACTACTCAAGTTCTCAATTTTATGCTATTGATTGACCGACATTTCAAGTTGCCCGCTACCGCCACTGCACAACACTTCAATATGCATATAGACGATAGGAGAGTGAAAATGGTCAAGCCTCTTCTTGTTCTAAGGTTATTTGGAAAAACTCTGCAGATAACTTTCCTCCTCCTGTTGATCTGGGGTTCGTTCGGGGTTGCCCGTGCAAATACCCTGGTGGTCGGCCAAGAACAATTTCCCGGCGACAAAAAGATGGTTGGTAATTTTGCAGTGATGCCTGGAGATGGTCAACCCAAAGCCGCAAGCCTGCCAGCACTCTTGGCTACGGCCGGCAAACGGGCCAATTACCGAGCCCTACTGCCCAAGATTAAACTTCTTCCACAAACGCCTGCGGGCTACATCCTCTACACCCACTACGAAACCAACATCGAAACCATCCTGGGAAAAAAGATCGAAATTCCAACAACTAAAATCTATATTATGAGCGGCACCGGGAAACGGCAAAAACCTTTCATCGATCCTGGCCGTTACCGACAGGCGCAAGCTCCATGGTGGTCAGCAAACGGGCGGATAATTGCCTTTGCCAGTGACCACGAAATGGCAAAAAGTGCTCTCTATATGGATATTTTTGTCGCCGATTTGGCCAAAAAGAGGGTCACCCGCATCACCGGTAACGACTGGCACCCTACAAAAGACAAAGGAACCGGCACCATCTATGGCATGATTATGACAAATGGGTGCAGTTTTGGTGGTGGACCGGGTGATATCAATATTACCTGCCAAGGCCTTGACGGTAAAATCCACCACGTTGAGGGCCAAGTTCAAATCAACCCGCCGGCAGGCAATAATCCTGCACCTCCTGCAACTGAGGCAAATATAACCGTCATCGAACCTGCAGTCCAGCCCGATTTAACCGGGATTCAAGCCTACGGTTACAACTATACGATTACAGGCATTCCGGCCGGAACAGCCTGGGTAAAGTGTTGGATTTCAAAACATTTAGGAGACCTCAAAACAGTTCATGTTCCAATTAACGGTGAAGGTCTGGTTCCAACGATGAACTTGGCCCAAGGCAATTTCATGGTAAGCCATCCAAGCCTCTCTCCGGATGGCCGCTATTTGGTAACTCTCTCCCAGAATCCCTTTACCCAACCGCCACCAATCTCCGGATCACGACCGCAAAAACAGCTGGGATTCGACACCATAGCAGTTGTCGACTGTCTCAACCCGGGTCAACCGCCAACACTCTGGAACCCAACGCAAATGGGAGGACGATATACCAGGGACCCGAAACTTTCACCCGATGGCAAGTGGATCGCCATGGCAATTGGTGAATTCGGAACTGAATCACTGGCCATTGCTTCCCTGGCCAGCTTTGTCAAAGGGCAACCGGAAGTTCGGATATTAAGAAAAGGGAAAATGGTTTTCGGCAGCCATAGCCTGGGAAACGTTAACCCCTCCTGGTCGCCCGATGGTCGAAGTTTAGGTTTCGTCAACCGCAAAATGATGACCGCAGGCTTAAGCGGCAACCTTTGCCGGATAAATCTCGACGGCAGTGATTTCAGACGGCTCACAAAACTGGCCGGCAACCAATCTCCCGGAATTTCATCCTGGTCACCCGACGGGCACAAGATAGCCTACCAACTGGTCTCCAGTCGCAGCCCACAGTTGCATGTCAACGACCTCATATTACGCAATATAAAATCCGATATATGGGTGGTCAATGAGGATGGTTCCAGCAATCACGCCCTGACCAATGATGGTAGAAGCGGTGAACCTGCATGGGGGCGGTCCGACAACTAACCCTGCATATCGAAATCTGAGAAATGTTTTATCACTACTCTATTTCCTTATTGTATGGTATTAAGCCTCGCTGATTTTATTCAATCTAAAAGACTTTATACGACGCCATCAATTTTGGAGCAACACCACTATGACATCATTCGCCACACTCGGGCTGAACGCCGATCTTCTCAAAGGTATCGACCGACTGAGTTTTACCACCCCAACACCCGTTCAGGAAGAGGTAATTCCGAGACTCCTCAATCTGGAGGATGATCTTGTCGGCCTCTCTCAAACCGGAACCGGCAAGACGGCAGCCTTCGGCCTGCCACTCATCCAGATGCTTGATCAGACAAATAACAAAACCCAAGCTCTGATCCTCTGCCCAACTAGAGAGCTCTGTGTCCAGGTTACCAAAGACTTAAACGCTTATGCCCGTTTCGTTCCCGGGACAAAAATAGTTGCCGTCTACGGCGGTGCCAGCATCGTCACACAGAGCCGGCAACTACAGCAGGGCGCCCATATTATTGTGGCTACGCCGGGACGCCTCCTGGCCTTCATCAGACAGGGTGAAGTCGACATTAAAGCTATTCGCGCTGTCGTTCTGGATGAAGCCGACGAGATGCTGCAGATGGGTTTCCAGGATGATCTCAACGACATCCTGGCAGCAACCCCGGCAACCAAAAAGACCATACTCTTCTCGGCAACGATGCCACGCGAGGTTGTCACAATCGCCAAACGCTACATGAAGAATCCGATTGAAGTTACGATTGGACAACGCAACCAGGGAATCGAGAATGTCCGCCACATCTACTACTTGGTGGCAGCGAAAAACCGCTACCAGACCTTGAAACGAATAGCCGACAGCAATCCCGACATCTACGCCATCATTTTCTGTCGAACCCGTCAGGAGACAAAGGATGTCGCCGAAAAACTGATCGGAGATGGCTACAATGCCGATGCCCTGCACGGTGAACTGGCCCAGGGCCAGCGTGATTTTGTTATGAACAAATTCAGACGGCGGAATCTACAGTTGCTGGTGGCCACCGATGTCGCGGCCCGGGGTCTGGATGTCAAGGACTTAAGCCATGTTATCAACTATAACCTACCCGATGACATCGCCAGCTATACCCATCGCAGCGGCCGTACCGGTCGGGCCGGCAAAGAGGGGATTTCAATCGCCATCGCCCATCTGCGAGAGAAGTATAAAATTAAACAGATTGAAAGACAGCTCAAGAGAACCTTTGAGCAAGGACGCATCCCCACCGGCCAGGAGATCTGCCGACAAAGAATGCTGCACTATCTTGGCTTACTAAAGGAAAGAAAGATCGACACATCCTATATGAAGCCCTTTTTACCGGCCATTTTAGAGAGCCTGTCATCTTTGGAACGAGAGGAACTCATTGAACGTTTTGTCCTGGCCAACTTTGCCCCCCTTTTAGACTATTACCGCAAAGCTCCAGATCTAAACGAGAGAGAGCCGGAACGCAAAAGCCGTTACGAACGCGGCCAACAGAGTGAAAGAAAAACCGGTGACAGACGCTACGCTCCGACCCCAAAAGGGCGCGAACAATTTACCCGTTTCCATATAAATGTCGGCAAAAAAGACGGGGTCAATCCCGGCCGCCTCATTGGCGAGATTAACGATGCCGCCGGCAAAGGTGTCAGAATCCAGGTCGGCCGCATCGAAATCAAGGGAAATTCAAGCCTGCTTGAAGCAGAGAGCCGTTTTGAGAGCGACATTATACGTACTTTTTCAAATCTTCAGATAAATGGTCGTAAGGTTATCGCCCGGGTCAGCAGTGAAACAGAGAAGATGACACCCAGGTCGAGATCCAAATCTCCCCACCCTATTCGCAAAAAAAACGCCGGTAAAAAGCGCCAATAAGCAAGAGGATAATAATGACAGAAAAGAAAATCCCTTTCTCTCTTGAACAAGTTAAAGAGATCGTAAAAACCTATCCCAGCCCTTTTCATATTTATGATGAGGCTGCTATAGTTGACAATATTAAGACCTTGAAAGAGGCCTTTGCCTGGGCTGATTTCAAGGAGTATTTTGCGGTCAAAGCAACCCCGAACCCCTTTCTTATGAAACTTTTAAAAACAGTGGAGGTCGGGGCCGACTGCTCATCCCTACCGGAACTCATGCTGGCGGAAAAGGTTGGCATTGTGGGAGAGAATATAATGTTCACCTCCAACGATACCCCATCCTCGGAATATCGCAAGGCAACCGAACTGGGCGCGGTCATCAATTTCGACGACATCAGTCACCTGACATTCTATGAAGATCATGTCGGAAAACTTCCGGAACTCGTCTGTTTTCGCTATAATCCGGGCCGGGCCAAGGAGGGCAACCTGATTATCGGCAGGCCGGAAGAGGCCAAGTACGGTTTTACCAGAGAGCAGCTCTTTGCCGGATATCGTTACTGCAAGGAGAGAGGCGTCAAACGTTTCGGCATCCACACTATGGTCGCCTCAAACGAGCTTGATTACACTTACTTTATCGAAACCGCCGAGATCCTCTTTAAGTTGGTAAAAGAGATCTCGAAAGAGCTTGACCTCACGTTTGAATTCGTCAATCTCGGCGGGGGTATTGGAATCCCCTATCGACCTGAGGATGAGGCTGTTGATCTTGTCAAAACCGGGGCCGGTATAAAGGAAAAATATAAAGAGTTTATTTCAGGGACAGGACTGCCGGACTTAAAGATCTACATGGAGTGCGGCCGGATGGTAACCGGGCCCTACGGCTATCTGGTGACCCGGGCGCTGCATATCAAGGAGACTTACAAGACCTATCTTGGGGTTGACGCCACAATGGCCGACCTTATGCGACCGGCCCTCTATGGCGCCTACCACCACATAACAGTTCTCGGCCGCAAAGAGCAAAGCCCCAAAGTGACCTACGATGTCACCGGATCTCTCTGCGAAAACAATGATAAATTTGCTATCGATCGAGAGTTGCCAAAGGTTGAGATCGGTGATTACCTGGTAATCCACGATGCCGGCGCCCATGGTCACGCCATGGGTTTTAACTACAACGGCAAACTCCGTTCGGCCGAATTACTGCTTCGGACCGACGGTTCGATCAAACAGATTCGCCGGGCCGAAAATTTAGCTGACCTCTTCGCCACCCTCGACTTTGAAGAGCTGGAGAATTTTTAAGATCTTTCATTTTTTGCTTCAAAAAGCATAAGGGCGATAATTTACCCCGCTCTGATTCAGCCAAAGACTTAAGGGCGACTCGGCTCTCGTCAAATAGACCGTATCTCCAATGACTATATTGTCAACGATGACTCTCCCTCCACTGATAGTCATAACTCCGCCAATGGTTGATTGGCCACCACTGTTATCACTATAGTCACTATTCCAGCCCCCCGCCAGAGTAACTTCGAGCTGTTCTCCAAAAGATACATTCCCGAGATAAAAACCCGCCTCAACCCTTATCTCCTGATAACTTGCGGGATGTTGATAAGCTGAGCCGATCGTAGAATAGCAAGGTAAAAAACCACTGCATCCATCCTCTCCAGAGACATAAACAACGCCCCCACTCCACGAGAAGCATGGATCAAAAACGTTCATTACGATGATTTCAGCATTCGGCCACCATTTACTAGATGGCCCCTTATAGGGTCCTCCGCTGGCCCGACCGATACCCAAGAAACCCTCGGCACCAACGATACCGCTGTTATCATTATAGGGATACCATAAGATAGCATGACGATGACCCCATCCAGAATCGAAATCATCATACATCCAGGCATAGATAGAGCGTTCAATCGGCAGGGAAATGTTTCCGTCTGATACAAAGACGGCCAGGTTTTCGGCCACCGCAAGAGAATCATGACAAACACCGATAGCGCTATTATCAGAGAGCCTGGCCCAAGGTGTACGCCCATCCTCTTCATGCCCCCAAGCATCGTTGTCGAGAAGGAAATCGGCATAGTATTGGGCCACACTCTTAACATTTCCTTCAAGGCCATCAAGAGGCATGATACCACGATCGTTGCGTTCAGCATTGATCAACCAGAGAGCTTTTTCACCATCTGAAAAGCTGTCCCACAAAGCTTGGGCGGGCATCGTAATATCAGGAACCGAGGTTCCAAGTTCGCTATTTTGATGCAGCCGAGCAGCATCAAATGCGGCCTTTATATCGACAACCCCGTTCATTCCGCTAGACCAGGCCAGATCTGTAAGCGGATCAGCCGGGTAAGCCGAAAATAGAGTAGAGGTATTCCCGCAGGACACCAGCAAAAAAACTGCCAAAAGCATCATTTTTTTATGCATGACAAAAAATCAACCTCTTAACTTTCCCCAAAACTGTCGGAATCAACCATAACTGGAGCCATCAAAACAGTGGGTGCAGAGTTTCTCCTTGGGCAGGCCGATGGCCTCAACTAGGTCGTCAAGGCGCTGATAGCGCAACGAGGTCAGGTGCAGGCGCTGCCGGGTCACATCAATCATCGCCGGATTTTTTTCTGATCCGGCAGTTGCGTATTCATCAAGAAATTTATCGTCAGTGCCTTCGAGTTCCTGAATGACACTGCGACCAACCAGATCCAAAGTCGATCTGGAGGCGGAGAAATTCAGATACTCACAAGGAAATATCAGAGTCGGACAAGATGGCCTCATATGAACTTCCCGAGCCCCGTAGTCAAAGAGAATTTTGACATTTTCTTTGAGCTGGGTACCACGCACGATTGAATCATCACAGAACAACAAACGTTGACCTTCAATAAGCTTAGGCACGGGAATAAGCTACCAGATCCCGCAAAGATTGCTCCTGGGGCATAAAGCTGCGGGGCTAGGTAGGGGTGTATTTGACAAAGGGACGGCGATAAGGAACCTTTTTAGCATCGGCGTAACCGATCGCGTGTCCGACGCCGGAATCGGGAATACCACCCACACAGTCACAGGTAACGTCGTCTTTTCCAGCGAGACAGGCACCGCAGTTATTTCTGACATGCTCGACATTCATGCCTTCATAGTCCGATGCGGGATAACCAAAGTAGACCCAGAGAAAAGAACATATCTGCATCTTCTCACCCGGAGGCAGCCGTTGTTCCCAACCTTCAGCGGTAATGAAAATCACTTCACCGGGACCTATGAAATGCTCAGTTTCGATTCGAATTTGGTGCGAAAGTAACTATTTTCAGTGATTTATAGTTGCATTAATCACAGGCACGAACAAGAGTCAACCAGGCATTTCCTCTTTTATAAATTCCCTGGTCAAGTCCAACGCCGCCGGATGTTCATAAACCTCACCATCTGGTGTTATCCCACGAATTATGCCATCGTAAAAAAAACAGCTGAGCAGCCAAAGGCCACACTCCGTGCGCTCAGAAAAAGCTGACAGGTCAACGTCACAAAAAGGCCGGGGTTCGGGTATCGCAATCTGCTTTTCCCACAGGGATTTGATAAAATTGATTATCCGACTCAAACGCAGCAGGGTTACAGCTTCTAAACGGCTCGTCGTTTGGTCGAGGGGGAGAGCGCTGGAACGCATCAGTGAGAGATGTGACGGCAGGATACCAAGGTCGGCGGCCCGTTGATAATCGAGACTGCCCGGAGCCGGATAGAAAACCGACAATCCAACAATAGTGTTTTGCCGGGCCAGACGCAGGAGATCACTAAGGGTAGTTTCGGCTGACTGGCCGGGGGCCCCCGCAATAAGATAAGAGACCGCATCAAGACCGTGTTTTTGACAAAGTTTCAAAACCCGATCATGGGCCCGGCCAACATCCGGGCGCCGAAACTGTTTCAGTTGTTTGGCATCAAAACTACCTACGGCCAGGTTAAGAGTCCTAAACCCGGCGTCCCGCATAGCGACAATCATATTTTCGTCAAGTGTCGGGGGATAGAGCCCGTTCATGGCCCGCAACTCAAAATCCCGCCCCTTCCGCAAAGCTGAAATCCCATTTATCAGATCCATAAACCAGGATCTGTCGATGGTCAAATTCTCATCTTCAAAATCGATGAAACCGACACTGTGATCCAATATGGCCCGCTCGATCTCCCGCAAGACAGATTCAACCCCTCTTTTCCGATAGGGCGGTCCACTGTCAGCACTCACGGCACAGTAACTACAACGCAAAGGGCAGCCCCGACTCGCCATAATCACCGCACTGCCCTGCTCTTTACGCATATAAAAAGAGTTTTTAAGCAGTTCTGTTGCCGGTAGCGGCTGAGAATCAGGATCATTGATTACGGCCGGTTCAGAGATATAGAGAACCCCATCTCTTTGGCGAAAAACCAGCCCTGGAATTTTCTTTAACAGTTCATGGTCAGCGGCCCGCCCCTCCTTTATCAACTCAGCCAGCCGGGGCATCGCAATTTCGCCTTCACCAAGGATAACATAATCGACGGCTGAACATGCCATAACCGTTTCCGGCATAGCGGTTGCGTGATGACCGCCAACCACAATACGGCAATCAGGATGTTGCTTTTTGATGGCAACTGCAAGCTGCAAAGCACTTTCTTGGTAAGGGGTAAAAAGGGCCGAGATCCCGACCAGAAAAGCCCCGGACTGGTGAACCAGTTTTCCGAGATGGGCAAAACTGTAGCCAAAATGTTTGAAGTTGTGAAATAGAGCAAATGGCGAGGTATCGGGTTTACCGAAATGCGGCGCAAGATATGCCATCTCATCCGGCCAGGGAATAATTCTACTCTTATTTGTCGCCAAACCATCAATAATAGCAACCGCAAAGCCCCGCTCTTCAAGGCTTGCGGCTATACAGGCCAAACCATAAGGAAT
>JANTGZ010000053.1 GCA_024762675.1 Thermodesulfobacteriota bacterium
TATTAGTCAGAAGAAAGATCTTTTAGGGGTTCTACTTAATTCATTGGTTGCTGATATCGATCCTGTAGCCCGCAAAAAATTACTGCATACTGTTTTTCTGAAAGATAAGGAGACCAAACCGGTAATAGAAATGGTTGAGTACTGAATCAATGAATGCACGGATTCCGGTGTGAATCCTGTTGAAATGAGTAGAGAGGTACTGAATGCGATCAGTCATAGTTATGAGCTTGCCTCATATGCCACACCGGAATTGCGGGGCCTGTTTAATGATTGGCTCGGTGAGATTGAATTGCGGGTCAAAGATTTTATTGACCGGCACAAACGAGTTGATCCGCAGGAACTGGCCACCCATTTTGCACTGACGATAGAATCGATACTCTTCATTTTGGGGAAACTGGCTCGGGAGGGAAAGATCTCCATGGAAGTCAAAGGTAGAACCAAAACCAATATTTGTAATATCAATGAGGCTATAAAACATGAAGGATAACCAATTAAAAAAAATGCAGGATAAGTCCGGCTGTTGAGGTGCGGATGATGTTGGTGGCGGTCGTCACCAAAAAGAATCAGTGAATCAGGAAACCGCAGCAGCCAGGAACAATGAGAACTGTATGGTCTGTGGGGCGCCGCTGCAATACTCAACTCAAAGCATTGCGGCCGGTTGCCATTATTGTGGGATTGAAGGTCAGTGGTATATCTTTTGTCCAAATGGGCATGTGGTCTGTGATGCCTGCCATAACCAGGAAACCATACAACAGTTAGAAACCATTATTGTAAAATCAACCGCAATTAATCCTTTGGCAATTGCCGAAGAGTGTATGGATCTTGCCACCCTTCCTATGCTTGGCTGCCAGCATGCCTACATTGCCGGTGGTGCCCTGATGTCTTCCCTGAGAAATAGTGGAAACTTTAAGCTGACTGATGATGATATTCGTGAGGTACTCCGACGCACGGAAAAACAGGCTCACGGTGGCTATTGCGGTTTGACCGGAACCTGCGGTATTGCACCGGCTATCGGTGCCTGTATTGCGATTCTAACCGGTTCGAAATGTGGTCTCGACAAAGAACAGCGGCTGACGATGGAGCTGGTTTCCCGGGTTGTCAGAAGGATTACGGAGCTCACCGGCCCGAGCTGTTGTAAGGCTTATGTGCGGGGGGCATTGACGGTTGCCATAGACTTTATTAAAGAAAATTTTACTTTCTCCCTGCCGCCGATAAATATCGATCCCTGCCGGCATATGGATCAACATCCGCACGGTTGCCGATTGGAGAGCTGTCCCTATTTCCCTGCAGATACTGCCCGTGAAATCAATAAAATAATTATTCCATCAGAGAATATAAAAACAGCTCAAGATTCCCGGGAAGATGCTCCTGCCGGATCATCTTGAGCATAAAATAACTGCTCTGGAAGAGCCGGCAAGCAATAAAAATTAAAGGAGATTGAAATGACTGAACTACTTGTTTTTCACAGCGGAAACCCTAATTGAATAAGTTGTAAAAAGGCTATAGTTGTAGCCGAAAATATGAAGGAAATGTTTAAAGAAAAATTACGATTAGGCATTTTCACTACAGATGCAAAAGAGGCATTGCAGTACAACTTCAAAAGTTCGACGAATGTTTTGCTGAATCAGGAACTAATTCCGCTTGGAATCGCGACCGACATAGATAAAATGAAAGATTTCATTCAGGAGAAATTACCGGAATAATCGGAACCGATTACAAAGATATATGTTTTTCATTGATAAATACAAAAAATGACCAACCCGGAGACCAAGAGAATGCCCGGATATCGAGATATTATAGAAGCTAAAGTGGTGCTTGGTATGCCTGAAAAAGCATCAATGGCGGAAATTAAAACTATATACAGAAAGCTCATCTATAAATGGCATCCGGATAGATGTAGTCGAGATCAGGATGAATGCAATGAAATGACCAGAAAAATAATTGCTGCATACAAAATTATTGTCACTTACTGTGATTCGTATGAATATTCCTTTGCCGAAGAAGATATGAAAAAATACCTATCTACAGAAGAATGGTGGTTTGAAAAGTTTGGTAATGACCCCATCTGGGGGAATATTACTAGACCGAAATGATATCAGCTGAGTTGCTAAGAGTATTATATGATTACCATCTCGCTTCTTAAATTCCAGAGGAATCAACCTGGTCGTGGAGAACTGGTGTTTTCTCTTTGAGCATTGTGATCCTGTAAATGCCTATTGTTATTCGGTAATTAATTCAATCGAGAATGAGAGACAAAAGTGAAAAAAATTATTAGCTGTATTGTCATTTATTTACTGTTGCCTTCCATAGTGTGGTCGATGGAAGTTTACAAAAAAGGTGATATTTCTTTAAGTGCCGGTTGGTGGGGACAGGTTTGGTATCAGAATGTATCGAATATGGATACAAATGGTGATGGGAAAAACGATGAAGATTTGAATGATTTTCTCATTCGCCGGAGTTATTTTTATCTCAAAGGTACCGTAACCCCGGAGCTGAGTTTTTTTGTCCATCTTGCCGGTGATAAATTGGGGATGGATGAGATTAAAGATGATTCAAGCAAAGGCCTAGGTTCCGGAATCGCCCTTCGCGACGGTTGGATTGCCTATAAACTGATCAGTAATGACCTTATTATTCAGGTTGGCCGAATGTATATTCCGTTTACCCGAAATTACGGTACAACCTCAACTAAATCTTTACTAACCGCCGATCTTGACTGGGGGCAGGGTGGGCTACGCAGCGGTATTTTTTACCCAAGTAACATCGGTCGTGATGATTCAGTTACCTTGTGGGGCAATATAATGAAGGATAGGTTACAGTACCGTTTCATGGTAGGGGATGGTGAAGACAAAAACTCAAAGAACCCCGATGATACCATGAGATTTGCCGGTCGTTTAAGCTATAATTTTTACGATACGGAAACCGGATGGTTTAATTCCGGCAATTATCTTGGTGCGAAACATATTCTTGCTCTTGGCATAGGTTCCGACTACCAAAACAATTTGTTTGTGGGAGGTGAGAAAGAGGAGTATTTTGCCTGGACTATCGACCTCCATTATGATCAGCCCATTAACGACGGCGACAACCTGACTCTGTCTGCCTCTTATATTAGAGTTTACCATAGTGCCAATGGCATTACATGGACTAACTTTAGTGCCGGAGATGACGGCTATCTTCTCTCGGTAAAATCCGGCTACTATTTTGGCCATAAAGTGTGGTTGGGAAACCTGCAGCCTTATGTCCATGTGCAAGATATCAACTCAAATGAAAAAGGTAAAGACGATACCTTAATCTATGGTTTTGGGCTGAATTACTTTATCAAAGGTGCTGCCAACAAGCTGACACTTGAAGCAACTTTTGTGGATCAGGGTGAGGAGGTTAAAAATCTCATAGAAAACCATACCATTATAACTTTTCAGTTTGCCTGCGGGTTCTAATGTTTCAGCCGTATCGTGAACTCAAAGTTGTACTCCTTAAAGTGGTTACGATTTGATTATTAATTTAAAGATAAATCTTTTTACCAACCATCAAATGCTTTGTCTGCAGTAACTTCGGCTGACCCGCCAAATCTGGGGACACGATCCCGATTTCCGCAGGAAATCAGGTCATGTCCCTGGATTTCAGCTAAATTTATCGGCAAAAAACAGTCTTGACGACCATGCTTAGAAGTTTTGGTAAGATTCGCAAGGGTGTGAAAAAGATTTCCAGGGCATATTTCAGCTTGGCAGGATAACGGTGAAGGTAGTTCCAGTTTGGTTGCTGGTGACGCTGATTTTACCGGAGTGGGCCTGGATTATGGCCCGGGCCAGGCTTAGGCCGAGGCCGCTGCCGGTGGTAGAGCGGCTTTTGTCGGCCCGGTAGAAGCGGTCAAATATATTCGGCAGATCTTTTGCGTCGATACCGTTGCCGTTATCGATCACTTTAAGGATGACGCTGTTTTTATCAGGCTTGACCGTAACTGTAACCATGCCGTGAGCCGGAGTGTATTTGATGGCGTTGTCCAATAGATTGGCGATTACCCGTTGCAGTTTCGCGCGCTCACCGGTAACAATTAAAGGTTTGGGGGCAAGATTTGCCTTAAGCGTGATCTTCTGATCTTCGGCCAGCGGGGCAAAAAGTTCAATTGCTTCTTGAGTCATTTCATTTATATCCAGTGGTGCCAGAGTTCTTTCACTGATCCCTGAGCCGGCTTGAGCAATCTCCAGCATAGTGTTAACCATTGCTACCAGATCATCACTTCCTTCGATCACTAAAGCTGCCATCTCGCGATATTCATCCAGCTTGCCGTCACCTTTGAGAGTTGTTTCGGCAATCCCGCGAATCCGGGTGATCGGAGTGCGCATCTCGTGGGCAATATTATCAGTTATCTGTTGCAATTCGTTCAGCAGAGATTCTATTCTTTCCAGCATCCCGTTGAAAGCCTGCACCAGAGCCCTAATCTCTTCGCCTTCATCGGCGAGAGCTGCAACGCGATGACCGAAATAATCCTGACGGCCGATCCGGGTTGCGGTTTCAGTTACCCTTTTAACCCCAGCCATCGCTTTTCGTGCCATAAACCAGCCCATAAGACCGCCGCAGATCAGCATAATGGTCAGGGCCGTACCGAAGGTTTCGCGATATCTTTCGAGCAGGATCTCATCGCCTTCAAGGGTTATGCCGATTTTGATTACATTACCATCAGCACAGGGCATGCGGATGACCCGGACTTTATGACGATGGCCGGGTCGGGAAAGAGTGTGGAAAGTTGGTTGTTTAGAGAAGAAATCGGTGGGTTTTGGGTCTAATGTGATCCGTCTGTCCCAGGCTTGTAAATCAGAACTGGCGAGGAGTTTGCCGGGGGCTGAGATTAGTGTAAAAAAGACTCTTTTTGTACCGCGAGAAGCCGCTTCCCGATCAAATTCCGCCTGCAGGGCCAGGCATCCCGATTCCGCATAGAGAGCGGCAAACTCTTTACCGCTGTCAATCAGTTCATTGTCGGTTTGGTCGTGGAGGTGGGAGACTAAAAAGATATAAACTACGGCAAAGACCGCCAGTGACAGGGAACTGAAGATCGCCAGATACCAGAGTGTTAAGCGCAGGGTGGTGCTTTTTAGGAATCTAGGTGCGCTCTTCAAGGACATAGCCAACCCCGCGGATGGTATGGATAAGGTTTGCGGCAAAAGGCCTATCGATTTTATCACGGAGATGGCTGACCCGGGATTCGACCACCGTGCTGCGCGGGTCGAAATTATAATCCCAGACATGTTCCATAATCATAGTTTTGGAGACCACCCGGCCCGCATTACGCATCAAATATTCCAACAGCGCAAACTCTTTCGGTTGCAGTTCTATATCCTTATCATCGCGCGAGACTTTGCGGCGGCCGAGATCCATTAGCAAATTGCCGATCTTAAGGGTGTCCGGGGCCGCAGTTCGTGAAGCCCGCCGGATTAGAGCCTGGAGCCGGGCAACCAGTTCAGAAAAGGCAAACGGTTTTACCAGATAGTCGTCACCGCCCGCCTTAAGCCCCTGGATGCGGTCATTGAGTGAACTTTTCGCGCTTAAAACAATGACCGGCATCTCACTGCCCTGCTGCCGGATTTTATCTATCAGACTTAAGCCATCGAGCAGTGGCAGCATTATATCAATCACGGCTGCATCATAGGGTTCGGTCAGAGCCAGATGCAGCCCATCTTCACCGTTTGCGGCATGATCAACCGCAAAACCCTCCTGACGCAGCCCTTTCATAATAAAATGGGCTGTTTGCTGATCATCCTCGACAATCAAAATTCGCATAAGTCATTGGCCTGAAGGCTTAAGAATATCCCTTATGTTGACTTTGTAAATCGCTTGCTCAAAAGTGGCAGTCTGCTCGGTTGAAATTAAGATGTTATCATTATCGATCCAGCATATGCCTTCTGGCTGGCTACCTTTCATCCCGTTTAGATTGATTCTTTTGATGTCTCCTGAAGTGAAATTTTCTCCGTTAAATTCTGAGAAGATATATATAAACGGAATATCTTTAGAGCCTAAAAGTATTAACTCTCCGGTGTCTGAATTAAACGTCGCTCCACTGATCAGGCCATCTGTTGCAAATTTGGCGATAGGATCCAGCTGGTAGGTTCCGGGCACTTTTGGTAGCTTGTACATTTTGGTTCTGCCCCATGTTTTTGTGAAGATGATTAAAGAATCCTCAAATGAAATCAGGGCTTCACAATTGTTGTTTTCAAAGTGGCTGTTAATAATGTCATCTCGATGGTCGGTATAAGAAAATTTAATTAATTCGGCCTTGACTTTACAGTTTTTTTCTTTGGCAATATTTTTTTTACAGATCTTGTAGATTGTAAAGTTGTGTTTGTTTCGACTGTTGTTGCCGGAATCACTCAGGTAGATATAGTTATCGTCTTGGGCGATATCTTCCCAGTCGCGGTTTTCGGCATTTTCAAGGGTGACGGTTTGAGAAATTTCCTCGCTATTATTATCGATTCGATAGATTGCCGGTTCTCCGCCGCTGTCATTAAAAGTCCAAGCATTATCATCAAAAAAAATTAATCCAGAGTTTTCATGCAACTTTTTATCTAATGTGCTGTAAATCTCTGGAATGACAGGATGGGAGATCACCTTGTACGGTTTTTTGAGGTTCCAGTTCGTAAGGTTTGTCAGCAAAGTTACCGCTCTGTCTTTACTGCGATAGGGTTTCAACTCCATGATGATTTCGAGTCCTTGTTGGGGTATCTGAGACAATGCACGGCTCTCGAGCAAGAGTAAGAAAGGACGTTGTTCGGTGATCATTTTTTTTATCTCGGTAACGCTTAAATCAGGGATAGGTTGGTTATAGTAAAATACCAATTGCAGGAATTTATTTTCGCACAGACAATAGAGCGGTGCCCGATCCTGCACCTCATAGAGCTTTGCCAATAAGGGTTCGAAAGCTGAAAATCGATAATTGTATATACGAGGCTCTAGTGCGGCATAAAAGATTAAATAGAGGGCCATTAATGAGAGGGAAAAAAAGGTAAAATATTTTTTCCCTCTCTCCTGGTAACGGGTTGCAATCCATTTGTAAAAATCTCGCAAATAGATCGCCAGGCATATCGCCAGAGCTGGGAATAAGGGCAGGATATATTTATTGTGTTTACTGGCAATCAGTGACATTATCACCAGAGGAATGAGTGTCTGTAGAGCGAAATAGGTGGCGGCAGGGTTATTAAAGAGTGTTTTAATTTTCTTCGATCTAAAGATCGGCAGTAAGATCCATGGCGCAAAAATCCCCAGAAGATTAACAAAATATCTGTAGAAAGGTTTACTGTCTGAGAGGCCACCCAGTGATTTGCCGACTATATCAATCTCTATAACCTGGCGCAGCAACGGTCCTGCTTCAGAAAACCAGATTGCAATATACCAGCTGCCTCCGACTAAAAGCATCAGGAGCCAGCCCGGCCAGAAAAGCAATCCCCGCCAGGTTCGCCCGCTTGGTTTCACTAAGCCAAATACGACTAGAGGGGGAATGAAAAAGAGCAGAGCTACCGGCCCTTTAGTGAGGATGGCCAGGCCTATGCAGAGATAACTCAACCAGAGAGAAAAGTTTTTACCGGAGATGTAATAGTCGAGAAAAAAAAGATTTGCCGCAAAACAGAAAAAAGTCAGAATAATTTCGATCTCAGCCCGATGCGCACTGCCGGTGAAAGAGAGCGAGGTGGCGAGAATCAGAATCGCCAGAATGGCAATGTCCTGGCCGAGGTATTTTTTGGTGGAACGAAATAGCATACCACATATTGCCAGGGCGGCCAGGGCCGCGGGCAGGCGTAAAACCCATTCGGCTGTACTCTGGAAAACTTTTGCCGAGATCGCCATCAACCAGTAAAGCAGAGGTGGTTTGTCGATGTAGATGTGGCCGTTCATGGTTGGAATCAGCCAGTTGCCATTGCGGACCATTTCAAGGGCGGTCAGGGCGCGGCGTCCCTCGTTAATCCCCATCAGGGGAACCGTCCAGAGACCCCATCCGAGAATTAATAGAGCGCCAACTAGGATTGTCAGAGCGAAAGGGGTCGAAAATAGGTTTTTTTTGTTATTATCCATTGTTTTTATTTATGCCTTCTCGAGAGTGACCGTTTTTTGTTCCTGGTAAGATTTCAAGGCGGCATCGACGACCTGAACCGCCTCGGCTCCCGCCTGGGCAGTGGCCCGGGGCTGGCTTCGGTTTTGTACACAATCGATGAAATCCCTGAGCTCCAGCAATAGTGGTTCCGACGGCAGGATCTCTTTCTGCAGGACCTCTCCGGAAATACCTTTCCAGGTTCCCTGCTCCTGAACGTGCTGATTATTGAAAATAGTGATTTTGTCCTGGGAAGCGGCGAAATTACAGGCCATGGTTGCTTTTTCGCCGACAACAGTGACTAATCTTTTCTTCTCTGGAGAGAAATAGTTGGCTTCAATTAAAGCCTTGGTATCTCCGTAAGAGAGCCAGACCCAGGACATATCATCCATGCCGCGACCGAGGAGATCGTGGCACTGAGCCATGACCTGTTGTGGCGGTCCGGCCATCAGAAAGTTAAATAGATCAACAAAATGGATGGCATCGGAGATGGTAACGCCGCCATCATTGCGGGGCCGTTTGAAACCCGAAAAACTGCCGCTTATCGAACGAATAGTACCCAGTTCACCCGCTGTAATCGCCTCTTTCATATAAATTGTGGCCGGATCATAGCGAAAAATATGGCCAACCTGACAAATCACCTGACTCTGGTTGACAGCGGTCACAAATTCAGCCGCTTTAAGGGCGTTTTCAGCCAGGGGTTTTTCGGTGAAGATATCTTTGTGGTGAGCCATTGCCGTCAGCGCAATCGGCAGGTGGGTGTGGGCCGGGGTTACGATGTCGATTGCATCTACCTTATCTATAAACTGGTTCAGATCAGCCGTAACATGGTCTTCCGGCAGCCCCTCTTGAATGCAGCGTTGGCGTTCACTCTCCGACAACTCCGCAATATAGAGATCAACTCCCAGGTTTCGCAAAACCCGCATATGATTTGTGCCCCAACGTCCGGTTCCTACCTGTAGTATCTTCATGCTCTTGAAACTCCTCTGCTGTTAGTTTTTATGGGTTGATGATATGGGTGAAATTTATGATATCACCTGCTTTTCATCGTTACCGTTAACGTTAAATTTTTTTAGCAATAACTTGATTCCAATAACTATGAGAACCAATAGAATCGAGGCGGTTGTCACCTTGCTGAAAAAGCCGCCATGGGCACTGCTGCCGTAGAGGGCAAAGATTAACGCTTCCGGCAGAAAACCGATAAGCGATCCCAGGATAAATTCAGTCAAGGTCACCCGGGTCAGGGCCAGCAGGATATTAATCAGGAGACAGGCCAGGGGCAGTTGGCGGATCAGGATAACTGCGATAAAACCGTTTTCGGCTACGAGTTTGTCAGCTTTTTCAAGATGGTCACTGACTTTAGCCAGAAACCGGGGCCGTCCCAGTTGTCTGACAAAAGCAAAGATCAGCAAAGATCCGAGCAGGGCGGCCAGCACTGAGAAGGTTGTCCCCCAGAAGGTTCCATAGAAGATGCCCCCGGCCAGGCTTAAAACGGAACGACCTAAACCGCAGACAATGACCAGTGCCCCTAAAACAACAAAACAGATTCGGTTAACCAGCCAAGGCAAACCCGAGAGCTTTTCCTGGAGCAGGGGGAGTTTGTCGAGATCGAGATACTCGCTTAAGCCGGAGTAGTGCGCTAGCGCCAATAACCCGGAGATTGTTAACGCCAAAAAAATGGTTCGCAAGATGTCGCGGGCGTTAGTGGAACGGTTTTTATCCATTTTTATCGGATCTGGTTGCCGGTACGCAGCGTTTTTGCCACCAGCGCATGGCGATGCAGTCGATAAGTCCCCTTAACAACCGATTCCCAACCCCGTATTTGGAAATCCCCATGGTGCGGGGCCGATGGTTAACCAGAATCTCATCAACCTGGTAGCCCTGAAAGCGCAGGATGGTCGGTAGAAAACGATGCATGCCGTTAAAAACCGGAACCTCACGCAGCGCCTCACGGCGCAACGCCCTGAAGGTGCAGCCGGCATCGGCAATCTGGTCACCGGTAATGATATTGCGAACCATATTGGCGGTTCTGGACGAGAGCCGTTTAACCCAGTCATCCTCGCGTTTACGACGGACACCGCAGACCGCTGCCAGATTTTTACGCTCAATCAGATCTAGCAACGCAGGTATGTCGGCGGGGTCATTCTGGAGGTCGCCATCCATGGTTACGATGAATTTCCCTTGAGCTCGTTGGAAGCCGGTGGCGGTAGCCGCACTCTCACCACAATTAACGTTATGGGGCACAACCCGCAGTTGGGGGTAGTTTTCCTGGAGGTCTTCGAGGGCTTCCAAACTGTCATCGGTACTTGCATCATTGATGCAGATAACTTCAAAATTGCGCTTCAATTTTTCGAGGATCGGCACTAGTTCAGCCAGTAATGGCGTGATATTCTCTTCTTCGTTGTAGATCGGAATAACAAGCGATAGAAATATTTTTTCTTCAGCCATTTGCACTACCTTTTTTCCTTCAGAAAAGTACTGATAGCGTCGACCACAGTTTTAATTTCAGCCTCGGTGATAAAGGGGAACATGGGTAGTGAGAGAATCTCCTGGGTTGCGCTTTCGGTCTCTGGGAAGCTGCCTTTGCCTAAGCCCAAATATGCATAGGCCGGTTGCAGGTGCAGGGGTTTCGGATAGTGCAAACCGGTTTGAATGCCCTGTTCCTGAAGGTATTGTCGTAAATCGTCACGTTGCTGGTGACGGATAACGTAAAGGTGCCAAATTGGCTCGCAGCCCTCGGGCACCTTGGGGCAGGTGATTTCGGCAAAAGGTGCCAATAATTCACTGTAGAGATCGGCTGCGCGACGGCGATCCTGATTCCATTCATCCAGGGCTTTGAGGCAGATCGAGAGTTGGGCCGCTTTTAGGGTGTCGAGGCGGCTGTTGGTGCCGATAGCCTGGTGCGTAAATTTATCATAACGCCCATGGTTGGCGAGCATCCGCACCTGGCTGACCAGTTCCTGATCGTTGGAAGCCATGGCTCCGCCATCACCAAAGGTGCCGAGATTTTTTGATGGGAAAAAACTGAAACATCCGGCCCGGCCAATGCTGCCGACCCGCTTACCTTTGTACTTAGCTCCCATGGCTTGGGCCGTATCTTCAACCAAGGGGATATTGTGGCGTTCAGCAATCGCCATTAAGGCATCCATGTCAGCCGGGATGCCGTAGAGATGGACCGGCAGGATAGCTTTTGTTTTAGGGGTGACTGCGGCTTCCACTGCTTGTGGGTCAATAGAGAAAGTTCCTGGAGCGATATCGACAAAAACCACTTCAGCCCCACACATGCCAATTGATTCACTGGTCGGGAATGCGGTGTTGGGCACCGTGATAACCTCATCGCCGGGGCCGACACCCAGGCTTTGCAGGGTTAAGGCGAGGGCGTGGGTGCCGTTAGCAACCCCACAGGTTTCGGTCAGGTCGATCCAGGCGGCCATCTCTTTTTCAAAGGTTTTAACTTCGGGGCCGTTGATGAAAGCGCAACGATCAATAATGTCAGCATGAACGGTTTTGATTTCAGATAACAGAGGTTTGAATTGGCGGCTTAAATCGACAAATGGTACTTTCATGATTCTCTCCTTAGGTTTTCGGTTTCGAGTTAGACCCCGCATCGATTTGTCAGCAGGGCATCCATCGCCGTCTGGACGTAGGCTTTCAATGCCGTCTCCATCTCGTTTGCCCAAGTTTGATTTTCGTAAACTTGGGCAGTGGGGTGCGGGTAGAGCTGGTAGTTGTAAAGTTGTGCGGCCCGACCGTCGGGTGGTTTGACCAAGATCCGGTCACCCCTTAACATTGCGACCGTAGGGTCGCTGCCGGAGGGTTTGATGATGCCGAAACCGGGATCGTCGTCGGCCACGTTTAGGAGGTTGCGGCCCCAACAGTGGTGTTCGAAAGGTTTGCCCAGAAGTCCCATAATGGTGGGAACGAGATCAACCTGGGTGCTTACAATTGAGCGTTTGGAGCCAAATTGTTCCTGGAGACCTGGAGCCAGCAGGAGTAGAGGGATATGGAAACGTAACAGTTCAATGTCAGTGAGTTGTTGGGGGACGCAGAAACCGTGATCCCCGAGCAGCACAAAAAGGGTTTCTGAAAAATATGGTGACTCTTGCGCCTTGGCAAAAAATTGACCCAAAGCCCAGTCGGCATATCGCATTGCCGTTAAGTGTCCATCTTGCGAACCGTGGCCTTCAACTTTGGCTACCGGCAAGGGTTCGGGAATTGTAAAAGGCAGGTGGTTGGAGAGGGTCTGGAGGATGGCGAAAAAGGGTTTATTGGGGGAAAGTTTTTCCATCTCCAGGAGAGCTCGATTGAACATGTCATTGTCTGAGACGCCCCAGGTAGGATCCATGAACTCCGGGTTATCGTAATCGAATCGGCCGATAAATTCCGTCATTCCCTGGTTGCGGAAAAAACCCTCCTGATTGTCCCAGGCAAAATCTCCGTTGTAGACATAGAGATTTTGGTAATCGCGTTTTCTGAGAAGTTCGGCCAGTCCGGAAAAACTGGTTGCCCCCTGAGCTTGCTGCATCAGGGTTTCAAAGCCGGGCAGGTTGGGGAAGCCGGCTAAAGATGCAAAAATACCTTGGTGAGTATGGGTTCCGTTGGAAAAGAAATGATCAAAAAGTAAGCCTTTTGCGGCCAGTCGGTCAAATTCCGGGGTTATGCCACTGCTGTTGCCCAAAGCACCGATATGGTGGGCGGAGAAGCTTTCCATCATGATGACGACGACGTTTTTTATCTTCAAGTTGGAGGATCGGGGTTGGTGACGTCGTTTAACCGGCAGGCGTCCCGGTTCGATAAGATTATCGCCTTCCTGTAACAGTAATCTTCGGGTTTTATCGAGTGCCGCTGCTTTTGGCATAACGCTAAGCCATTTTTTACGACCCTTCTGTTTCTTGACGTCGAGTAACGCTTTGATTAGTGTGTAGATCCCGTTTAAGGCAAGATGGTTGGCAAAGAGATGGGTCGAGTGGTAGGCGTCGCCCCAGCGTAACGGCGGTCCTGAACGCAGAGTTCCCCGGCAGGCGATGGCGGCAAGGCTCAATAATGGTAGAAAAACCAGCAGGCGTTGATAAGAAGCTCCTTGATGGTCTGTGGCATTGAAGATGGTCGAAGTCTGAGCGTTAAGCAGAAGAAAGCCGGCCACCATTAAAGTGCTGACTGCAACCCATAAACTTAGGTAGCGGAGCACCGGGCAGCCGTTCCAGATCATACTGGTGACGGTTTTGGGATCCTCTTTGATGTAATCGAAAACGAGGCTGTTGAGGCGGGTGTGAAACTGACGATAGAATTCAAGTTCACTAACAGCCAGCAGGAGGACGACTGTGCCCCAGAGGCTGCACCAGAAGAGCGACAGTGATCGGCTGAGCGAATTCTGCGGAAAAAGTTGAACTATTATTGGTAAAAGCATTATTGCCCCAATAATGATCATATCAAAACGGCAGCCTGTTATAAATGAGCGGGTAATATCTGTTGTTGGGATTGACGCCGCGAGTTCGCGGTTGTGCAACAAGAGAAGGAGGCGCATTAGAGTGAGTGAGATCAACAGAATGGCTATCAGGCCCAGAATAAATATGAAATTGCTGAAGGTTGTTGTCATAAAATCACTACTTTTGTGAAATGTTCCGGGTGGGGTGAGAGGGGGCGTAAATCCTGCTTTTGCAAGGCATAGAGTCACCGCATGGAGTAGTTGGCAAGAAAGTTGTAATGGGGAGAGATCTAAAAACCTAAATTATGGCGGCCTCCCTCTTTGGTTATCCAATGGAGTGCCTTTATATCACGGTTTTTATGAAGGAATTGTGAAGATCGATTTTTTGAATTGGGTGGGGGGATTCTTAGTGAGGCATCATGTAAAGAGTTTGAATTTTACTTGGCCCCTGATTGTCTGGAGTATTCTGGGATGATCGAATTTCTTCCGCATGGGGACAGGGTTTGCTCTGTCCCCATGCGGAAGAACGAAGTGGATTGGCAAACTAATTCATGATTGTCTTTGCACGGCTTTGGCGGGCGAGGGGAGTAGTGAAACCTACTTTTGCAGCACATAGAGTCGCCACATGGAGTAGCCTGGAAGGAAATCATAATGTGTGGCGATGGAAAAACCGGCTTGAGAGAACTCTTTTTCGATCTCCTCTCTTTTGAAAATGAAGCGGTTGCGTAAGCGATGTGGGTTCTTGAGGTCGCGAGCCTGATCGTGCTTATAACGGCGTCTGGCTTTGAAGTTGCCATCGACCCACAGGCTTACAAGTACGCTCTTTCGGGTTACGCGATAGAACTCATCTAATATTTTACGGCGTTTTTCTGCATCGCCGATATGGTGGAGAAGGCGCATGCAGAAAATTGTATCAACACTGCTGTCGGCAAGGTTGATGTTGTAGGCCGATGTGTGCAATAGCTTTATTTGAGGCCTCATCTCTTTCGGGCAATGTTCGGTTGCGATTTTAATCATGTCGACGCTGCTGTCGGCGGCAATGATACTGCGATCTTTTTTTTCTGTCAGCAGGGGCCAGAAACGACCGGCTCCACAGGGGAGGTCAAGAATGTTCTTTGACTCACCAACGTAGTTCAGGGCTTTTCGAGCCATACCCTGTTCACGCCAGTCGGAAAGTCTGCTGGACCAGCTTTTCCGATGTTTATGGTAATATGAGCGGGCGTGATCTTCATTGTATTTATGGGCAAATTCATCTTTGTCGATAAAGTCTTTGGCAATCATGGTGACCTTTCTCTTTGGTTGTTTATTGCTGTTTTTAGCTGGTATCTCTAAAATTTCTTGAGTGAGAATGATTTCTACTGCTATTCTATAAGAATAGTATGATTTTAAAGAAAAAGCGAGTTTTTCTTTGTTTTTGCGGGAGCTTTAATGTTATTTGAGACGTGATCGGACTTTTTACTCACCATACTACGGATCATAAGGTAGATATGAAACCCTGGAAACTACTTGACGCTGTGCAGATACCGGGAGATGGCGGCGAACTGCAGCTTTCTCAACGTGATACTGAATTCTCGATCAGCATCGTCGGCGAAGGTGTGTTGATGGGCTCACGTGCCCATGGGTCAGAGGATGCATTAGCTGAGTTAGCCTGTCGCGAAATTTCAGACCGAGTTCGATCTCGGGTTCTGATTGGTGGTTTGGGTATGGGCTTTACATTGGCTGCGGCCTTAAGTCATCTTGATTCTGATGCGGAGGTAGAGGTAGCTGAGTTGATACCTGCTGTGGTGGCCTGGAACCGAGGTTCCCTTGGGGAAGCTGCCGGGTATCCTTTGGATGATGAACGAACCACGATCCGTGAGGGTGATGTTGCCAAGATTATAAAGGCGGAACGGCAGGCGTATGATGCGATTCTACTTGATGTCGACAATGGGCCTGTGGGGCTGACTCGTAAAAAAAATAATTGGTTGTATACAATAGATGGCTTGACAGCTTCCTATTCTGCGCTACGGCCGAAAGGTTTACTGGCTGTTTGGTCGGCTGGCCCGGACCGTGATTTCACTCAACGTCTGCGAAAGGCTGGCTTCAAGGTTAAGCAGGCCCGGGTGCGGGAGCGCGATAATAAAGGTGAGCTGCATACAATCTGGCTTGCTGAGAGTGGTCCTTGATAGTTGGGTACTTTTAGAGTACCCAGCCCTTTTTAAGGGCTGAGAATATGGCAGTTATCATTGTTAGGTGGCCGTTATGAGATTTACTGGGTCGGCGGAGTCCAGTCATCGGACAGGGTCTTCATAAAGGCTACCAGAGCCCACTCTTCCTCTTCTGTCAGACCCAGATCACCCAATTCATCTTTGTTGACATTTTCAGCCACTTCCGGCGCGGGCCAGCAATTTTCGCCGGGTTTCGGTTTTGCAGTATTCTCACATTTCGGTAAGCGATCCCGAATATTATAGAAGTGGACAATCTCCTTTAAGCTCTTGAAGGCGCCGTTATGGCCATAAGACTTTGCGAATTCGGGATTTGGGCGTTTGTCGACATTGCGTAATGTCGGCACTTTATGTTTTCCCCGGTTTTCGTTGGCATATTTGGCAAAGCGCGGGACCGTTTTAAGAAAGCCTGCGAGGCCGGGGTCGATCCACTTATCTCCATCCGGATTGATCTCTTTAGGCATTCCATACCAAGTGTTTTCCGGGTTTTTTGGGGTGCCCAGGTTGTCGTAGGTAAAGTCAGTAAATAGCGGTGGTGAACCATCTGTATCGGGCTGGCTTGGATGGCAGGCAGCGCAGTTGCCTTTGCTTTCATCGTTAAAGAGCTGGAGGCCGAGCAACTCCTGTTTGTTTAAGGGATACTTTTGGGAGTCCTTCAAGTAATAATCGTATTTGGAGCTGAAAGCGTTGATTTCAGCAGAGGCTTCAAAGGCGGCAATGGCCTGGGCGATAGCGTTATAGGCGTTGATAGTGTTGTTGCAGATATCTTGGCCGTAGATGGAGCGGAAAAGTTTTCCATAGTCAGCTTGGCAAACCAGCTCTACCACCCGCTCTGCATTCTTGAGATTCTGTTCGACTGGATTTAGAAATGGTCCTTGGGCCTGCTCAGCCGTGGGGTTGCCCAGCAACCAACCTGTGGCGCGACCATCCTGGAAGTTGCCGCCGACAAAAAGTTGATCAGTAGCGTCATAGTGGAATACAGGGCTGAAAGTTGCATAGGCAGCAGTGGGAGGTTTGCGATTGCCGGAGCGTGCTTCAACCGCGCCGGGATAAACTGCAGCATGGGCGTTAATCTCTGAGATCTCCCCAATCCACCCGGCCGCCGGGTCGTGACAACTGGCACAAGACTGCCCCGGCGGATCGGAAAGACTTTTGTCAAAGTATATCTGCCTGCCTAAGTCTTCAATGGGGCTAAGTTTACGATCTTGGGCGTCGGCCCAAAAAGGGATTGCTGTAATTAAAAGAACTATCCAGACAGATTTATAAAACATAACCACCTCACCAAGATGAAAGGATGATAAAAAGATGGTAAGAAACCGTTTTTCAACATTTTTTCACTGCTGTCCGGCAAGGTCATTGCAACCCGGGATATCGGCCTATTTTCTTCCACTTCTTAAGCAAAATTTTTGTTTTTCCAACGCTC
>JANTGZ010000054.1 GCA_024762675.1 Thermodesulfobacteriota bacterium
CGGTCAAAACCAGGATCGTGGCTCATCAACAGCAGGTTGTTCGTTTTGATCAGGAGACTGTCTCAGCCTTTGGCAGCACCACTCGACAACAGTTACGTCAGGCGATTATTGCGGCTTGTGCTGAGGTTGAAGGGGTGATTATCTCCGATTACGGAAAAGGGGTGGTGGATCTGGAACTCTTCGACCTTCTGGTTTCAGAGGCCCGGCGGCGCAAGCTTTTTATCGCGCTTGATCCCAAAGTGGCAAACTTCGACCTCTATCATGATATCGACCTGGTAACTCCCAATGCCATGGAAGCCGGCCAGGCTTGCGGTTTTGCCGTGACCTCGGAAAATTTGTCGGCGGCCGGAGCTCAGATTAAAGAGCGCTTCAAGAGCCGATCCGTGATTATCACACGGGGAGAAGATGGCATGGCGATTTTTCCGGAGAGCAGCACTCCGGTTCTCCTTCCGACTCAGGCACGGGAGGTTTTTGATGTGACCGGGGCCGGTGACACGGTTATCTCGGTCCTGACCCTGGCGGCTTTGGGGAGCGGCGTCAGTTTGGAGCAGGCGGCGATGGTGGCTAATCTGGTTGCCGGGGTGGTCGTCGGCAAGACTGGTACGGCCACTGCCGAAGGCTCGGAAATTCTGGCTTATTACGATCGTTTGTGGTCTCATGCGTCCCGGCCTTGACTACTGCGAGCCGGAACCCGGCGCTCTGCTGGTCAGCGTTTTGTCTCGTGATGAAGAGTTGGCTTTAGCGGTAAGTGAGAGGTTGGAACCTGAGTTTGGTCCGATAGACCTTTGTTCCTTCTGGCTCTCGTTTGCTCATTCACGTTACTATGAAGCCGAGATGGGCTCCCCCTTAGGTCGTTATATTTTCTTTTTTAGCGAACCTCTACCGCGGCGTTTGCTGGTCGAGGCAAAGTTGTTTACCGATCGTTTAGAAACAGAATTTGCCCGCGGTAGAGGGCGCCGGGTTAACCTTGATCCTGGCTATCTGGCCTTGGATCATCTGATTCTGGCCTCAACCAAAGCTGTACCCCATCGACCTTACTTAGGCCAAGGCGTCTATGCCGATCTGACCCTGGTCTATGAGTGCGGTCAATATATTCCACTCCGTTGGAGTTATCCCGATTATTCCAGCGACTATGTGCGCGCTCTGTGTGGTGACGTCAGAAATAAAATTTTGAGACTGCGTAAGCAGGGCGTCTGGAGGTAGAGATTTTGCCCGAAAGTGAAGATCTTTCTTTTTGGAAGATGCATGGCAGTGGTAATGATTTTATCATTATCGACAACCGGTGCAGAACTTTTCCCGAAAAAAAACGATCTCGGTTGATTGTGAAGCTCTGTCGGCGAAGTGTCGGCATTGGGGCTGATGGCCTGTTCCTTATCGAGGAAGATCCTGACCCTGGTGTCGATTTTCTCTGGCGTTTTTATAACGCCGATGGTTCTGAGGCCGAGATGTGCGGTAACGGTGGCCGTTGCGTGGCTCGTTTTGCTTACTTGCAGAGAATTGCCGGGGCTGAAATGGTTTTTCGGACTCTGGCCGGTCTGATTCGGGCTCGGGTAAATGGTGATCTGGTCAAGCTTGAGATGACCAGGCCTTTTGGGCTGCGTCAGGGAATAGAGCTTGATTGTAACGGCGAGCTTGAGATGGTTGATTTTATAAATACAGGCGTGCCCCATGCGGTAATAAAAGTTGGTCATGATCTGGCATTGATGGCTATAAACGAGCGCGGGTCCCGGATTCGTCATCATCAGGAGTTTGCACCGGCGGGTACGAATGTCAATTTTATTGAAGTGGTTAACGAACAGCGTTTGTCGATTCGCACTTATGAACGCGGGGTTGAGGGTGAAACCTTGGCCTGCGGTACCGGATCGGTGGCTGCCGCCCTGTTGGCTGCAGAACGTGGACTGGTCCGTTCGCCGACTGAGGTCTCAACTCGGGCCGGGGAGAGTTTGATGGTGTACTATAAAAAAGAGGGCTTGGTTTTTAAAGAAGTTTTCCTTGAAGGGGGGGCGGTAATCGTATATAAAGGGGTTCTGGAGTCGGACTTTTTACGAATCTGTCAATAGCGGGAGAAGTTGTTAAGGAGAGAGAAGATGTTTGCAGGAGCAATGGTGGCGATTGTTACCCCGTTTAAAGACGGAGTAGTTGATGAAACAGCTTTAAGAGCGCTGGTCGAATTTCAGATAGAAGGTGGAACAGATGCGATTATACCCTGCGGTACAACCGGGGAATCGGCGACTTTATCTCATAATGAACACCAACAGGTGGTTGATATCGTCGTAGATGCGGTTGCCGGTCGGGTGCCGGTTATCGCCGGAACCGGCTCCAATAATACCGCCGAAGCGATCCGTTTGACCCAGTATGCTAAAGATGCCGGAGCTGATGGTGTCTTGCTGATTACTCCATACTACAATAAACCTTCTCAGGAGGGTCTTTATCAACATTTCAAAGCCGTTGCCGAGAGTGTCGATATTCCGATTGTTCTCTATAATGTGCCGAGTCGTACAAGTGTTGATCTGCTGCCGCAAACCGTGGCCCGTTTAGCTCAACTGCCGAATGTTGTGGCTATCAAGGAAGCGACCGGATCTATGCAGCGAGCCTCTGAGATTGTGGCCTTGTGTCCACCTGATTTTTCTCTTTTGTCGGGTGATGACTTCACTTTTTTTCCGCAAATGTGTGTCGGCGGTCGTGGTGTGATCTCGGTTACTGCCAATATTGCACCGTCGCTGATTGCCGGGATCTATGATGCCTTCGCTGCCGGACAATGGAATGAGGCCGCCGCCGGGCATCATCGTTTGCAGAAGCTTTGTACCTCAATGTTTTTGGAAACCAATCCGGTGCCAGTGAAAACCTCATTGGCCATGATGGGCAAGGTTGAGGAGGAGATTCGTCTACCTCTGGCTTTGATGGCGACAGATACTCGTCTTCAGTTGCAACAGGTGTTAAAAGAGTATGAACTGATTTAGCCTCTTAACGCGCTTAAGTTTTCGGTTTTTTACCGGATAAGGACAGGTTATGAATATCGGGGTTATAGGGGCCGGCAGCTGGGGGACGGCACTGGCTGATCTGCTGGCTCGTATCGGGCATCAGGTTACACTCTGGGCCTATGAAGCAGACCTGGTTGTCAAAATGCGTGAAAATCGGGAAAATGATGTTTTCCTGCCTGACATCAGGTTGCATGAGAAACTGGAATTTACCGATAGTCTTGCCGAGGCTGTTAAAGGTCGGGAACTGCTGTTGTTGGTACCGCCTTCCCAGCTTATGCGTCAGGTTTTTCGCCGGCTTCTGCCCCACTTGGAAGATGGTCGCGTACTGGTTTCCGCCTCTAAAGGGATTGAGAACCAGACCTTGATGACGATGTCTCAGGTTCTGCAGGAAGAACTTAAAAACGCCGGTCGCCAAGCTCAGTTGGCTTTTCTTTCCGGCCCCTCATTTGCGCGCGAAGTTGCAAATGGACTGCCGACGGCGGTGGTAGCAGCCTCTGATGATGAAGAGGTTGCCGAACTGGTGCAGAAGGTTTTTAGTGGTGAACGTTTTCGCGTCTACACCAACAGTGATGTGATCGGAATTGAGTTCGGCGGATCATTGAAAAATGTTATGGCCCTGGCCGCCGGGATAGCTGACGGACTGGGCTTTGGTGCCAATACCCGGGCTGCCTTGATAACTCGAGGGTTGTCGGAGATGACCCGACTCGGTGTTGCTGCCGGGGCTCAGGCACAAACCTTTGCCGGTTTGGCCGGGATGGGGGATCTGGTTTTGACCTGTACCGGCGATCTTTCGCGTAATCGTACAGTCGGCCTTGAGTTGGGTCGGGGGCGCCCTTTACAAGAGATTCTTGACGGTATGAAAATGGTTGCGGAAGGTGTCAAGACAACGGTTTCCACCTATCAGTTAGCCTCCCGGCTAAAGGTTGTGGCCCCGATAACCGAGCAGGTCTATAAAATTCTGGAAGAGGGCAAAGACCCGCGGCAGGCGGTGACCGACCTGTTGCAACGAAGTCTCAAAGCGGAAGTCTGAAGGCGCCGCAAAAGTTTCAGAATCTTTTTTATAACACAGATAGGGCAAAATTTTTATGTTGCAGGTTGCGGTTACTGGTGCTTCCGGTCGAATGGGCGGGGTTTTTTTGGAATATCTTGAAGGGCAGGAAGATGTTCAGGGCCTGGCTGTTTCATCGCCACAGGCTTCAGTGGCGACTGCCGGAGCGCCCGAGAATGAGAGACTGTCCTGTCTTGAAAAGGTTTGTTCGGGACAGGTCCCTGATGTTATTGTCGATTTCAGTTTTCCGGATGCGACCCTGGCATATGCGGTCTGGGCAGCTTCCAAAAAAGTGCCGATGATTATTGGTACTACCGGCTTTACCATGCCTCAACTTGATCGGTTGGCGGATACCCTGCATTCGGTTCCGGCTCTGCTGAGCCCTAATATGAGTTTGATGATGAATCTTGCCTGGCGCATGACGGCCAATGCGGCGGCGGTTTTGCCAAATAATAAGGTAGATGTTGAAATTATCGAGAAGCATCACCGTGATAAACGTAATGCACCCAGCAGCACGGCCTTGAAGATAGCCCAGATAGTGGCAGAAAAACGGGGCTGGTCTTTGGCTGAAGCTTTGCGCCATAATGCCCGTTGGGGTATGATTGGGCCGCGGCCTCAAAAAGAGATCGCGATTTCAAGTGTGCGGGGCGGTACCTTGATCAGTGAACACTCAATTATCTTCGCCGGTCTTGGCGAAAGTCTCGAAATTACCCATCGCAGCCAATCTCTGGAACCTTTTGCCAGGGGGAGCTTGCGGGCGGCCCGCTGGATTGTCAAGCAGCCGCCCGGGGTTTATGATATGCTCGATATGCTGGGCCTCCAGGAAGTTCTTTATTAATCTTGGTTTTGTTGAAGGATGAACCGGCTTAAAGACTCCGCCAGTGGGGAGAGGCGGCGGTCTCGGTTGCAGATAAGATAAAAATGACGACGAATCGGCTCATCCGGGAGAGCTATCTTTTTCAGTTTTCCCGTGTTGAGATCTTCGGCCACTGAGAGACTGGAAACAATCGCAACTCCAAGGTCATTTTTCAAGGCCTGCCTGATCGCTTCGGCGCTGCCCATCTCAGCAATCAGGTTCAACCTTTCAAGGCGTTCCAGACCTCTTTGCTGCAAGGCCGACTGCATCGCCTGGCGGGTGCCTGAGCCCTTTTCCCGAATGATAAAAGGCAGTTTTTTAAGCTCATCAAAATCTATCGGGTCGGATAATTTTTCAGCGGTTTTGGGATTGGCAACCAGGATCAATTCATCTCCGAGGCATCTTTTCGAGATGAAATCGGTTTCCGGGGCCGGGGTGCCGACAAGTCCCAGTTCAAGTTCACCATCAGCGACTTGGCTGGTGATGGTGTTGCTGTCACCAATTTTCAGGGTTATTTTAACCTGGCTGTGCCGGGCTGCAAAAAGCCCGATTGTCTTTGGCAGGATATATTGGCCGGGAGTATTACTGCCGCCAATTTCAAGGCTGCCACTCTCAGCCCCGGCGTAGAGTGACATCTCTCTTTGGGCCCGCTCCTGAAGGGTAAAAATGCGTCGGGCAAAAGGATGAAAGAGCTCTCCTGCAGGAGTTAGGCGAATCTCTTTTCCGCCCCGTTCAACAAGCTGTACCTTGAGATAATTTTCGAGGGTTTTGAGGTGGCCGCTGACGGTGGGCTGGGTCAGGTGAATTTTTTCCGCGGCCCGGCTGAAATTGAGAAGCTCACTGATGGCGAGAAAAACCTGAATCTGGCGCATTTCAATCATTATAGAAGAGTCTCCAAAATGTGTTTTGTTGCAATCTCTTTTCATAGATGAAAAAGTCTGAATCGTCAATCTACCTTTTTCATTACTTGCGGAGTAAAGCCTGTGGCTACTGTTGATACTGATATCCTGGCAGCGATTGCTGCTGGAACTGGTTGTGGTCTGGTTATTCTTGATGAGGGTGGTCTTGTTGAGTATTGGAGCCCGCAACTTGAAGAGATAAGTGGACTGCCAGCCGACCAGATTGTCGGTCAGGCTTGGTCAGAACTGGTTTTGCCTTGCGGTTTTGGTGAGGCCGAGAGGCTGGACGATTGTGGGACTGTTCTGGTTGATGCCGCGACCGCCTTGCCGGGTATAGCCTTCTATCCGCTAGGTGATAATCCGGCCCAGCCGGCTCGCAGGGTTGGGGTTCTGCGTCTGACCTCATCTTTCGCAACAAATAGTGAAGACTTTCCCTTTGCTGTCGAGAATGCGTCCGGAATCCCCAGCCAGAGGGCGATGTTCGGGCTTTTGCAGCGCCAACTTGCTTACCAGAGCCGCTACCAGACGCCATTTTCTCTGCTCTTTTTGCGGATGAAGAATTTTAGTACATTTGTTGAGGTCCTGGGAGAGGGGGATTGGGAAATTACGAATCGGGCTGTTTATGATCAGTTGAGTGCGATTGTCCGTATGGCTGATAGTGTCGGCCTCTATGATGAGGCAACCTTCTGGATGGTTTTAGCCAACTCTTCCCTGAAAGGGACCCAGGTGGTCGCAGAGAAGGTCAAGCGTCTCGCCAGTTCTATGAAAGTTGAAGCTATTGATGTCTTTCTCTCGGTTGCGGTTGGTGGTGTAGTCGCTTGTGAAGGTGAAAAAAACGAGGACCTGGTGCAGCGCGGCTTGGACGAGATTGAGAAAGCTCTTAAGTTACCATCCGGCATTTCGGTGGAAAGCTGACCTATGCAGTTGATCTGTTCAGCTGTTATCGAAGAGCTTGAGCCTCTGCTGCAGACATCTACTTTTAAGCAGGAGGGCACGGCCCTTTTTTCCCATCGGCAAAAGCCGGTGGTAGCGGCGGCTTTAGGTGTTGGTCTGGTTGATTTTGTTTGTGGTTTTCAGGCTCTGCTGAGTAAGTATCAGGTTGACGAGGCTCTGTTGACCGGGACTTGCGGGGTTTATCCCGCTGCTTCTCGGTATTGGCCGATAGGCAGTCTTGTTTCACCGTTGAAAATATCCTTGGGAGCTCTTTCTGAGGTTGATAAAATCGGTTATTTCCCGGCCCCGGTAATCTCGACCTGTTTACTTGATGAAAGTTTTTCACATCGGCTACTGGAAGGATCCGACCTGCATTGTCTGACTTTGGCTACAATAACCTCAGATAATCAAGCGGCCAAGAGAATTGAGAACCATTATCTGGCCCATTTGGAGCAGATGGAAGCTTACGCTTTTGCCCGTTTATGTCAGCAGCAGAAAATTTCTGGGGCTGCACTTTTTGCAGTTGCCAACCAGGTTGGCTTTGATGGCCATCAACAATGGCGGGACAATTACCGCGAAGGGGCTTGCCAGTGTGCTACTTTTTTGCAGGAGAAATTGCATCTGACATGACGTTGAAGTAGGCCCAAGCGTTCGAAGAAATCTTTGAAATCTTTTATTTAATGATGGTATTGGTTCGGAGATATCATTTTTCTTGTCAAGATTTACGGACTGTGTTATCAGGTGCATCCTCAAAATAGTCTCGGGCAATTAGCTCAGCTGGATAGAGTGTTGGCCTCCGAAGCCAAAGGTCGTGGGTTCGAATCCCGCATTGCCCGCCAATAAAATTAAAATTAAAGACCTACTTAACGTTTCGTTAGGTAGGTCTTCTTCATTGGAGTACGTCCCAATAGTACCCCCCCCGGAAAAAATCATTTTTACTGCTAAAACACTCTTTTTTATAAATTTGAATCATTAGAATGGGCTTGGCGTCAAGCTAACTGATGACCTGTTGTTGAAAGGTAGCACGGTTTTAGAATAGAGTTTATTTATGAGTCAGAGGTCTGATATTAGAGGTAGTAGAGCGAAACGAATTATCTTGTTTGGCACTTGGGCGGAGGAGAACCTGGGGGATGATCTGTTACTTCGTGTTCAGATCGATTGTATTAGGGAAATCTATCCGAACGCGGAGTTCGTTATTTTTACCGGTAAGTGTGATGTGACCTGTGCTCTGTTGGAGTCCGAAGGAGTCATGGGAGATCATATTCGTCTCGTATATACGGGGCGTTGGGGGCTTCGAGAGCCGGGGAAGTCATTTTTCAGTTCTTTAAGTTGGTTTTTCTCCAATCTTTACGAAATATTCAGGTCTGATTTGCTACTCATTGGGCCGGGGAATCAGATTCAGGATGTAACCCGGAAATATCGGGTGCTTTTCTTCATCTCCCGGGCGCTGCTGGCTTGGATGTTCAGAACTCCATTTGCCTATTTCGGGATAGGTTTTTTTTCACTGAAAAACAGGTTTTGCAGATGGTTGTTGCGATTTACGGCAAACCGTTCAGTCTTTGTTTCCACCCGGGACATGGGTTCTGCCGATGATTTTCGCGCACTGGGTGTTCGTGAGGACTTGATTCATGGGCTTACCGATATAAGTTTCGCGTATCAGTGGCCTGTGCCGGCAGTTAGAAAAAATGATTCAGATCGGCCGATTGTCGGCCTGACCAGTCGGATTTTTCTCCCAGAGTTCTATGCTAGTGAAGTCATTGCCAGTTTTGAGGCCTGTTATGGAGCTCTGCTAAAGCGGATATACCAGGAAACTGGTGCTTGTTTTCGTTTTTTTCCCTTTTATAGAGGGAGTCAGTGGCATGACGGGGTTGCATTGGGCCGGCTTATGAAACAGATTGCTGATCCAGAGTTTCCTATAGAGACTATCCCTTTTAGAAATTTGCATAAAACACAGGACGATATGCTGGACTGTGATATATTTATCGGGGTGCGCTATCATTCTGTGTTGATCAGTGTTCAAAATAATATTCCGGTTTTGGCAATTGGTTATGGTAAAAAAACATGGCGATTTATGTCCGAAAACGGATTGTCCGACTATTGTCTCAGGGTGGAGGATGTGAGCGGAAATGGGTTGCAGAAAAGGTGGGATGAGCTGTGGCAGAACCGGAACACGTTCCAACGACTTGCTTGTAAAGCCAAGGTCGAGGCAACCCGGAAAGCTCAAGTGCAGATTGACTTGATTCGTCAAGTGCTGGATGGGCAATGAATTGGGTTGTCAGCCCTTAAAAAGAATTCAGGAGGATTGATGGCTTTATGCTGGATGATCTCGTCGGTAGGTGGATATAAGGCTCAGCCACCCTTTTTTGTGATATTCACCAAAGTCTGCCGAAAAAATATTAGGTCATTTTTGTCCAGCCATGCCCAGATCAATAAAGCCATACAGAAAATATATGAAAAGAGGAGTGTCAAAGATCCGATTTTCCCATAACCCCAGACTAGGATCAAGGATATTCCGACAAAAGATACAATGAGCTCAACTGGTCTTTCGGCATGCGGAGAGTTTTCAAGGTGTTGTCGGCAGAGCCAAAGAAGCAACACTTTATGGAGTACCAGTGAAATCCCAGTGGCTGCCGCCGCCCCGATAATACCCAACTTCGGGATCAACATAAGGTCAAGTATAATATTACTGAGTCCGGTTACCACTGAGACTTTAAGAACCCGGCGCTCATGGCCGGTCATCAGTAAAAGTGAGGCGGTTGGTCCAGTTGCCACGTGAAAGATCTGGGCTCCGCCCAAAAGCAGGAGCGGCACCTGTGCCGAGATAAATTCACGACCAAAAATGGTGACAATATCCTGGTGGAAAATTATAAATGCACTATAAGCCGACAGGGAAAAAAGTAAATTCCATCTGGTGATTTTCCTGATCATGGCAAACATCTCAAGAGCTTGTCCGGCATGGTACATGCGGACTATAGTGGTCGGCAGGACAAGGTTGAAAGAGACCATCATGAAAGGCAGAAAAGCGGCAACCCGTGATGCCGCATTATATATTCCGACTTCGCTAGCGCTGTGAAAGTAACCGATAAAAAGGCTGTCTGTCCAGTGCATAATCAGATAGACTATGCCGGTCAGGAAGAGAGGAATGCTGAGTTTTAAAAAAGCCTTCAGTTCATCTAAGGGCAGAGGTAGCCAGAGGCCGGTCAATATATCTTTCAGCTTCAAAAAAAGATAAAGCAGGCCCAACCCTGAAGCGAAAATATAAACCATTGGGACCATCCAGATTTGTGTTTCGATAAAGCCAGACAATAGAACAAAGAGCAGGCAGATGGTCAGGGGTATAATGATGAATTCAGCCAAAACCACCTCTCTAACCTTTTTCAGAGCAAGAAAAAATCCTCGGAGGAGCTCAAAAATAACCACCACCAGAACTGCAGTGGACACTGCTGCAACCCAGTTTCCAGTTGAAATTTTTAAATGAAATAAACCGTAGGTTAAAGGTTCACGAAAAACAATTAACAACACTGTTAAGAGTAGCCATAGCAGCAGGCTTAGCGATCCTGCAAAACGCAGAAACGATCCAGCCTGATTCTGTTTTTTATGCATCTCGATAAGGCTGACCGACTTGAGTATGCCATTATGCATACCGAGTTTAACCGGCACTGCTAAAATGTTTACGACGCTGATAAAAAGAAAATAAACCCCCATAAAGTGAGCCCCATAAAATCGTCCCAAGACGACTGCAGTGGCAAAGTTAAAGAGTACCCGGATGATTTTACCTCCCATCCCAAAGAGGGCTTTTTGCGTAATTTCATGGAGTGAAATAGACAATTAATAACCTTTTTGTATTTGATCCGCAAGAACCGGATATGATTCTAAGCCATTACAACAAACAACTTAAACTTCCTGATTTTCTTATTATTGGTGCCGCTCGGTCTGGAACCACGGCGCTCTACAGTGCTCTTGATCGTCATCCCCAGGTTTTTATGCCGGAGGAAAAAGAACCATTGTTTTTCTGTTCTTACGGGAAAGCTCGAAAAAAAACAATCGCCGCCGGCAAATTAGTTGACAATTGGCAGAATTACAATATCGATCAATACGCTGCCATCTTCGATTCGGCGGAAAAAGAGCAACTTTTGGGAGAAGCTTCAAGCCATTACCTTTATGAATACCTGGTATCGATTGACAATATCAAAAAAATCTACCAAGATGATGCAAAAAAATTAAAGATAATTATTCTGTTACGCAACCCTGCCGACCGGGCTTGGTCGCACCATCTTTTACGTACCACCAATCACTCAGAAATATTACCCTTTCCCGAAGCCATCAGCCCGGAGGTTGTGGCCCGGCGACTTGAGATGGGAATGCTGACTGTTTTCGACTATGTCGGTTACGGTTTATACGCCAATCAGGTAAAGGAGTGGCAAAAACATTTTCCTTTTACCAGAATCTGGATTTATGAAGAATTTTTTACCGATCTGGACCGATATATGGTAGAATTGACAGACTTTCTTGGTATCAGGCCAAACAAATGCCTTACCTCCTTGAAAAGAATAAACTCATCCGGGGTTGCCAGAAATCAAGCAGCGCAATTTTTTATCAATCGCCTGCAGAAACCGGAGAGATGGAAAGATCTTTTCAAAAAGATTATGCCGCAGAAGTTGCGTCAAGATCTCAAAAGAAAAGCCTCTCAGAAACTTTTACAAAGACAGAGTCTGGATCCTGACCTCCGTCAGCAACTTCTCAAACACTACCGTGATGACGTGAAGAGGCTGGAAGTAGTTTTAAACCGTAACCTTGATATCTGGATGAAAACTGAGAATTCTGACAATTGCAGGATCCAGACATGAAGGTCTGTCTGGTCTGTTCTTCCGGGGGTCACTTTCAGGAACTGCTTCGCCTGCGTAATGCCTGGCAGGATTTTGAGCACTTCTGGGTAACTTTCTCCGGGGTTGATACCAACCCGTTGCTGGCTGCAGAAGAGAAGTTTGAGGCTTACCACCCCACTAACCGTAACCTCTGGAATCTCTTTCGCAATGCCATTATTGCCTTTCGAATTTTGCGAGTTAAGAAGCCTGAAATTATTATTTCAACCGGAGCCGGGGTCGCCATTCCATTTTTCTACCTGGCAAAATATTTTGGTATCAAAACCGTTTACATAGAGTCGCTGACCCGTATTCATGGCCTGTCCCTGACTGGTAAATTACTCTATCCGGTTGCCGATCACTTCTATGTTCAGTGGCCGGGCCTGGCGCGGCGCTTGAACAAGGCGGTCTACGGAGGGCAGATATTGTGAAAGCCTTTGTCACCGTGGGGCTTGACCGTAAACCGTTCAATCGTCTGTTGGAACTTGTTGACCAAGGGGTCGCTAGCGGTTTACTGAGTCGAGATAGCTTGGTTCAGAGTGGTCACACCGTTTACTCTCCGAAAAATTTTACCGCCGTCGATTTTATCTCTTTTCCTGAAATGGTGAAAGCTATCGAAGAAGCCGAACTGGTTATTACTCATGCCGGGGTCGGCAGTGTTATGCTCTGTCTAAATGTCGGTCAGATGCCTCTGGTTATGCCGCGGGAAGGAGATCGGGGTGAACATGTCGACAATCACCAGGTTGAGTTTGCTGAAGTCATGGCGGCCACTGGAAAAGTCATGGCGGCATACAATGGAAATGATTTTTTTAACCTCTTGAGCAAGGCGAGACAATGGCGTAACCAGGCGTCCGAAACCAAGAATCGGGTTTCAGAGTCGGAACTGGTCAAGACCCTCAAAGACCTTCTCAATACAATAAACTAAAAAGGTAAAAGAGAAAGAGTCCTATGAATAGCCGTTTTCTCATCCGAAATTTTTTCAACCTGGTTTTTAAACGACAGCTTGGATTCGAATTTGACATGATCCCGTTAAAAGCTGAAAGGCTTTCTAACCGGCAACGCAACAATCTTTTTAAGATTGCCTTAAACCGTTTACTGCCGATCAGCCGCACTGTCGGCCGGCCCTATATGGCTCATATCTCTCCATCTGGTCTATGCGACCTCAATTGTGTTTCATGTCCTTCAAAAGAGAGCACAACCAGAGGCCGCGAATTACTGACTTTTGAGACATTTAAAAAGTTTATTGATGAAGCCGGCGATACCCTGCTCTATGTAATTCTCTGGAGTTGGGGAGAGCCGCTGTTAAACCCGGACTTTGCCCGCATGGCTGAATATGCAGCCAAACACAATATCCTTACTGTGACCAGCACTAACTTGAATCGACTCAGGCCCGACCAGGCCCGGGAACTGGTAGCTTCAGGTCTTGACAGCCTAATTATTGCCGTTGATGGTACCACCCAGGAGAGCTATGAAAAATACCGTAAAGGTGGTGATTTTAAACGGATCATAGAGAACGTGAAATTACTGGTGGCAGAAAAGAAAAGGGTCGGAGCGAAAAAACCGTTGCTTAATCTGCGTATGGTGGTCTCCCGGGAAAATGAGCATGAGGTCGAAGGTTTTCGCCGACTCGGTCGTGAACTTGAAGTTGATATGGTAAGCTTCAAAGCATTTTCAACCCGTCAATCCGGTAAAGAAGACCCCGATATTGACCGTCGCTTTGCTCCACAAAGCGACAGGTACCGCTGGTACAGATACCGCAAGGATTTCCGGGCTGATCGACGAGTTAAAAAATATTGGTGCCGCTTCCCCTGGACCAAGCCAACCCTGTTTGCTGATGGAACCATTATAGCCTGCGAGTACGATTTACAATACGATCACAGTTTTGGCAATATCAACCGGCACTCCTTTGACGAAATCTGGTTTGGCGAAAAAGCGCAGAAATTCCGCCGGCGCTTCCAGCAGAACCGGGATGCCTTTGCCTTCTGTCACGACTGTGTTTATGACTACAAACTTTTTGATGGTTGTGTCTTAGAGCGCCAATTACTGCACCATGAAGAGTGAGAAAATGTCCCAGCCGGGCATTTCGGTTGTCGTCATAACCCTTAATGAAGAGAAGAATATTCGCGCCTGTCTTAACTCCCTGAAAGAACAGAAATATCCCGATGAAAGCTATGAAATAATAGTCGTTGACGCCTCCAGCGATGCCACCCCGGCTATCGTTGCCGAATTCGACAGAGTCCGGATAATCAAAAGTAGAAAAGGTTTCAGCCGTCAAAAAAACTCAGGCTGGCGGGCCGCCCGTTTTGCCATAATCGCCTTTACTGACGCTGATTGCCTGATACCGGAAAACTGGCTGCCGACGATTGCTGAAGCCATGTCCGATCCAAAGATAACTGCTATCGGCGGCAATGCCCTGGCTCCGCCGCAAAGCAACTGGTTCGAGCTCTGTGTTTCCAGTATCGGCCATCCCGGCGGCGGTGCTATCGGTTTTGACGCCAATGTCGAGCCGGGGCCCCAAGGGATCTCTTTCATTGCCGGATGTAACGCCGCTTTTCGCAAGTCGGCCATCGCCGAAGTTGGTGGTTTCGGTCCGGACTTTCAGGAAGGCGGCGAAGATGTCGACCTCTCGCGCAGGCTGCGCCGGGCCGGCTACCGGCTTGACTATATACCTGATTTAAACCTCTATCATAAACCCCATATCCCATTTTGGCACTATGTTAAATGGAACATCGGGGTCGGGGTTACTAAGTTCAGCTTAAAGCAGCCCTCACTTGGTAAAATTCTTTTCGATCCCCGTTTTCCACTCTGGCTTTTCTTGGGCCTGATCTTATGGTTGCAATGGTTCACTTCTGCAGCCATTTCGGCTTTGCTCTTTTTGCCCGCCGCCTGGTTAATCTATTTGGGATTTCTTCACCAATTTTCAACTCCGTTTAAACTGTTGCTTAAAAGGCGGCGAAAAATTGGTCTTGATCTTTTTTCGACCCTCACCATGGTACCGTTTCTGGTTCTGGTCAGGCAGCTTGCTATAACCGTAGGACAGCTAAAAAAATGGCGTAGCGTACGGCGGGGAATTTGCGGCTGCAAAATATGATCTCGTAATCAAGACTGTTTTTTGAGGGCAACTTCTCAGCCTTTATAATACCTATTTTTCGACTTTAATCCTGGCACTCATACAGGCTCCACACACACACACACACAACAACAACAACAACAAAGTGTTTGCCGGCAATTTTGTGGTTGGATAAAGGTGCAATTTGTTATATAGATAGCGTATTAAATTAAACAACTACGCTGTCAAATAAAGATCACCGGTATCCCTCAATATGCAAAAAGAAAATTGCTCGTTCAAGCGCCTGCGCATTCTGTTCAATCTGCTTCTTATAGTCTTGATATTACAGCCAGCTCTGTCACGAGCGGCCCTTGAAATCAGTTTTTCCTCCCAGCCTGTATCCCTCTCCATAGCCGAGGTCGGCACCTGGAATGTATTTCTGAATAATGTCATCGAATACGACAGTGATGGTGATCCTATCACCGACGACCTTGAAGACGGCACCCTTAATGTTACCCTGCCAGCCGATTTTACCTTGACTGATCCTGGTACCGGCAGCGAAATTATCGGACCACCCCATATCTTGACTTGGGAAAATCTTAATCTTGGAGCTGGAGAGACGCTCTCTTTCAATTTTTCAGCCGCTCCCGACCGCAATGCGATCAGCGGCAGCCAGTTGGTGGCAACACTTACCGGCGGCTCCAATCCAACCGTCAACTCGGAACCTGTAACCATTCTGTTGCCGGCTTTGACTGTAACCAAACTTGACAGTTCAGGCCGTTCTGTCACTCCAATTTTCAAAGGTGAAACCGTAGACTGGACCGTCGCGATTGAAAACAGTGGTCCCGGGTCTGTCATAAGAGGGGTTGACCTTATTGAAACGATGGGCAATTCGCTGACCTTTGCCGGCCTTATCAGCAGTAGCGGTCACAATCTTCCCGCCAGTCCCGAAAACCTCGACTGGCAGAGTGGCGTCAATTGGAATACCGGCCCGATTACTGCCGGCACCACAGCTCTTTTTACTATCAGTGCCACCGCCAGCGGTTGTGATCCGGCCGGTCATATCAACCTTGTCAGTCTAAACTATAGAGATCTAACTGACAGCCCCTGTCTTGCTCAAGATTTATCTACCAGTGCTTCACTGGCTTTAGAGATTCGCGAACCCCAGCTTGTTATCACGGTGACTAAACCGGCAGAAATCAGTTATTGTCCGGGAGGCGTCAATACAGCAACGGTCACCATGGACAACACTGGCGGGAACGGGCCGGTTGAAAACCTCTCTCTTGAGGTCAGCGGATGGCCCAGTAGCTGGGCCATCAACAATGTCAGCAATGGTGTAATCTATTCTGACGGCACTTTCACAATTCCCGATATCCCGGCCGGGGGCAGCTTCGCTTTCACTTTTGACGTAGACCCTTCACCTGGAAGTTGTTCACCGGAAACTTCAGCCAGTCTCATTTTTAAACCAGACTATACCAATGAGTGCGGCTTAATTTACGGTACCCAATATCTCACGCCGGTGGTTGGTCCCCAGTCCTGGACCATGCAGGCTGCTGATAAACCCCGTATTTCAGTTGCGGTAAGCGGGCCTTCCAGTTGTTTGCTCGGAGCTGAAGGCTTGGTCTATACGGTGACCGCAACCTACAATGGGCCGGAAACCGATGTTCTGCCTCATATTACCGATCTTGATTTCGATTACAACGATAATTTTACAGTTACTGGTTTCAGTGGGGCTGGGGTTGATGACGGTTCGGTGATTGTTTGGGAGGATCTCGAGTTCACCACAGCCGTTAAATCTTTCAGTTATAACGTTACCATGAATGCTCCAACCCAGCCCTGTCAGACGTACTCATCCTATTGTCACAGTGCGGCCGTGACTTCTACAGCCTCAGATCTGGATGATTGTCGCGGATGTGACGGAATTGTCTCTGCTGGCAGTCGTTGCACCTCTATCCCGGATACCAATGGTACGATCATTGAGCACTCGGCTCTGACGGTTCTTAGCGACAATCCGGTCGACGTCTGCACTAGTGATATTCGTCTGCAAACCTGCTACACGTTCGGTAGCGGGGCTCCGGGTGATTGGTCAGGCATCATCCTGGATAATAATGTCTCCTCTGTAAATATTGCTTTTGCAGAGATTGAGGTGGTCACGGTCGGCGCTACAGATGTGACCGCTCTTTTGTCAGACAGTTTTCCTCTGGATCTTAGCGTTCTTGATGGACATGGCCTGCCTTCACCCTCGGGTGAACCTCAGATTTGTGTCACCCATCGTTACAGCGTCGGCAATGCAGCCGGCAGCTACTCCAGCAGTTCAACCTTGGCTTTGCCATCTGGTTTCGGCAGTGGCTGTGATACGACCCCGGAGTACAATGTCGGCGCCTCATTTTCAGTCAGTGGCTCGGCCATGACGCTTATAGCTGGTGGTACTCCAACATTTCTCAAAACTTGTGAAACTCGGGAATATTATATCGCTATCGACGGTT
>JANTGZ010000055.1 GCA_024762675.1 Thermodesulfobacteriota bacterium
TTCTCGGGGCCATCCGCCCGACCCTGATTGTGGCGGTGACCATTCCGATAACCTTTCTCGCGACAATTTCGATTATGCGCTGGTTTGGTTTAAGCCTGAATGTAATTACGATGACCGCCTTAACCTTAGGGATCGGGATGATTGTTGATGACGCGATTGTTGTCTCGGAAAATATCTTCCGTCATGCCCGAATTTCCGATAACTCAATTACGGCCAGCATCGAAGGGGCGCTGGAAATTTCCGGCCCGGATGCATCCGGTACCTTTACAACCGTGGTCGCCTTTTGTCCGCTGCTGATGATGACCGGAATCGGAGCTCTGTTTCTGCGGCCTTTCGGTTTGACTATCAGTATCAGTCTGCTGATTTCGTTGTTGCTCTCGCTGACTCTGGTGCCCACCCTGTTCAGCCGGATGGCAAGGATTACTCCGCAAAGAAGCAATTTTTTCGGCGCCCGGCTGCTCGACCGTCTTGATCTTGTCCTGCAAAGACTTCTGCATTTCTGTTTTGCCCGTAAAGGTCTGGTTCTGCTATTGGCCCTGCTCGCTCTCGGAGTTGCCGGTCTGGCAACCCTGCTCGGTAAAGCTTCGGTATTGCCGCCGATTGATGAGGGCGCAATTCTTATCGAATACGTTATGCCGCCCGGAACCGCCTTAAAGGAGAGCAATCGCATCGGTGATCTGCTCGACAAGATTATTCTGGCGGATAAAGCGGTAGCCTGTGTCTACCGGCGTACCGGCTCACCGGGCAATGGTTACCAGATCGAAGGGGTCAATAAAGGCGAGTTACTGATTAAATTAAAGCCGAAAGAGATACGGCAGCGCTCGGTTACGGAAATTACCCGGGATCTGCAGAGAAAACTGACGAAACTGCGCGGGGTTGTCCTGCTTTATCATCAGCCGACCCAGGAAAAAATTGATGAAAGTTTTTCCGGTTTGCCGGCCCTGTTCGGGGTCACCATTTATGGCAGCAATATGAATACTCTGGTCGGCCTCGCGAGTCAGGTCGAAGATATTCTGGTGCAAAATCCTGAGGTCAACAATGTTGTCAACAATACCAAGGTTAAAGTATCACAGGTTGATGTGCGCTTAAACTATCCGGCTCTGGCGCAAAATGGTATCGCCGTGGCCAGTGTTATGAGCGCTCTGCAAGCGGCCCGGGCCGGGGTTGAGGCCACGCGAATTATCCGCCAGAAGGAGGAAGTTGCCGTATTTGTCAAAATTGACGAAAAGCTCCCCTTTGCTCTCGATGATATCAAGAACCTCCCTCTGGCAACCGCTGCCGGCGGCTGGGTGCCGCTTAAACAGGTCGCAAGGATCTCGATAAGCCATGTCCCGGCAGCGATTACCCGTTTGAATGGTCAGCGTCAGATAACCCTGCTGGCTGAGGTTGATGGTAATATCCTGGCCGTGGTTAAAAAATTGCGTAAACAATTCAAGGCAATTAAACTGCCGGCTGATTATACGATTGATTTCTCCGGTCAATACCACGTGCTTATCGCGACCGCGGTTGAGATGGTGCTGGCCTTGATTGCCGCTCTGATTCTGATTTATCTGATTATGGTAATGCAGTTTTCATCCTGGAGCCAGCCGCTAATCATCCTCGCAACCGTACCGTTCGCTCTGGTCGGGGCTCTGATTGCCCTCTTTCTGACGCGGCAGGGGGTTGATATTTCGGTGGGTATGGGCGCGGTTACGCTGGTCGGGATTGCCGTCAATAATGCGATTGTTCTGATCGATTTTGCCAACCATGAGATTAAAGCGGGCAAAAAAACCGAAATCGCCCTGCTCAGCGCCGCTTCGGTACGGCTCAGGCCGATTTTACTTACTACTTTTACAACGATCGCCGCCTTAATCCCGGCCGCGATTGGCACCACGGTCGGCTCGCAGATATTTCAGCCCTTCGCTATAACCGTAATCGGCGGCCTGGGCGGCGCTATAATTGCAACTCTACTGCTGATCCCGACGCTGATGCACTATTTTTCAGGTCGTAAAAAAACAACTTAAAAACAAGAGTTCTTGACGAAAACATTGTTATCGTGTGATAAAATATGTAACTTTCATAAACGGTGTAATAAATGCGGATTCTGATTGTTGATGATGAACAAATCTTGCTCGATCAGCTCCAACGGGCTTTTGCCGAGCAGCGTTATCTGGTTGAAACTGCGTTGGACGGCGAAGCGGCACTGGATAAACTTTTTGACAATCCGTTTGATTTGATTATTCTCGATATTATGCTGCCCAAACGGAATGGGCTTGAAGTACTTGCCGATATTCGTGAGGCAAAAATCAGCACGCCAGTCCTTATGCTGACCGCCCGGCGGGAGATTGGCGACAAGATCAAGGGGCTCGATCTGGGGGCCGATGATTATCTCGCCAAACCTTTTTCTCTGGACGAACTTATGGCCCGGGCCCGGGCTCTGCTCCGGCGCTCCGGCGGCCAGGTAGATTCGGTACTGAAAGCGGGAGATTTACAACTTGACACCCGGAGCCGGGTGGTCAGCCGGGCCGGTAAAGAGATTGAGCTGACCGCCCGGGAGTTTTCCATTCTCGAATTTCTACTTTATAACAAAAACCGGTCTGTACCCCGGTTCAGTCTGGCGGAACACGTCTGGGGTGATGCTTTCGACCCTTTCAGTATGTCAAATTTTATCGATGTTCATATCAAAAATCTGCGCAAAAAAATTGCCGTCCCCAAGCACCCGAGTGTCATTAAAACAATTCGGGGAGTCGGTTACATTATTAAGGATGAAGAGCAATGAGTGTGCGCCAAAAAATTACTCTGTTGATTACGGCGGCCGGGTTTCTCGCAAGTCTGATCTTCTCCGGCATTGTTCTCCGGCAGATGATGGATCAGCCCAACCGCTTGATGGATGCCGAGTTGGAAAATATCGCGCAACGCGCGCTTAAAGTTGTCTTGCAAAATCCCGCAGACCCCACTCTGGCTGATAATCCCGGGATCGGGGATAAAAATTACTGGCTCGAAATTTATGCTTTTGATTCAGGGAAGTTGCTCTACAAATCGCATCTGGCAAAAATACTGAAAATGCCGGAATTAAAGCCGGATACCAGTCTTACAGTCAGCCGCACTATTCCTCGCAGCAAAATCTATTTGGGTCAGGATCGACAGAATGAGGTTACCTTCCGCCTGAAAAATTTCAAGCTCACTTTTGCCGGAGTGGAATATCTGGTTAAGGCGGGACGGCCCATGGAAGGGCTTGAAGAGGAGTTCTGGCACATAATTATCGGGCTCGGCGGCGGACTGTTTTTATTCGTTGCCGTACTTTTGCTGCTGAGTTACTATTTTGCCGGTTTCATCCTTAAACCGGTACGCATCATCAATGATCGGGCCCGTAATATCAGCGAAAAGCATCTTGATCGAAGACTGCCGACAAGTGCTAAAGAGGATGAATTTAATCTGCTGGCCCGCACCTTAAACCAGGTTTTCGACCGCCTGGAAAACGCCTTTATTCAGCAAAAAAACCTGCTGGCCGATGCCTCCCATGAACTCAAAACCCCGTTGACAATGATGCGTTTAAGCCTAAATGAGATTCGTTCCGGGTTTGGCGATGAACTCTCGGATATGCAAGCAGTAAGCCTTGAGCATCTGACTGAGCAGGTCTTGCGGATGGAGCGCCTGGTTAAAAGCCTGCTTGATCTGTCGGCTCTGGAGATTGCCCACAGCACAACCACGGACGCGGTTGATCTGGTGCCGTTGTTAAACTCACTGACCGACGACTATACCCTGCTCGCTGAAGCCCGCAAAATTAACCTCAAAACCCAACTGCCGCGGCGGCTCCAGGTGACGGGAAACTACGAGAAATTAAACCGGGCCTTTTCGAATCTAATTGATAATGCCATCAAATATAATCACGATGGCGGCCGGGTGCAGATCTCAGCCAGGCAAGCTGGCAATCAGATAATCATCGTCATCAGTAATACCGGGCCGGGGGTTGCCGCAGCTGAAACCGCTAAGGTTTTCACTCAGTTCTACCGGGTCGAAGCCTCCCGGGCCCAGCTTTACGGCGGCACCGGCCTAGGCCTTGCCATCGTCAAAAGAATCATTGAGTTACACAACGGCACTATAACCTTCACAAGCGCCCCTAAAGCTCTGACCGAGGTAACCATCACTCTTTCAATCATTTAAAAATAGTCCTGCCCCCTTTTCTCTTCATTTTCTGTTTTTTTTCTGTTATTTCTGTTTTTTCCCTACCGGTTTTTCGTGAACTGTGATAAACGCAACGTTTTTACCAATTCTTCAAGATAATTCTGCTTTAATCGTAAAATGAGGAATGGTACTCATACAACTCCGACATCACCATTGTGCTGCAGGCTCGGACAAACCTCTAACCCCGATAATGATGGTTTTAAGCACCCCGTCATACAACCTAACCGAACATGAAGAAAATACCTCCGATAAAACAATTCCGTAACTACCTGATTTACCTGGCAATCATCCTGCTGATCAAATTCATTCAGCTGTGGCCCCGGCGTACAGCTATCAAAATAACTAGAGGGATCGGACAGCTGAGTTTCAAACTGGCTGGCAAATCGAAAAAGCGGATTGAGCAAAATCTGATCAAGGCCTTGGGGAATGAAAAATCTCCGGAAGAGATAAAAAGACTTACCAAAGATGTATTTATGCACAATTTTTCAGCGGTTGCCGACTACATCAGATTGCCGCTCATGACGAAAGACGACATAAACAGCATTGTCAAAGTTGAAGGGATTGAACATCTGGAAAAAGCTTACGCCGAAGGCAGGGGGGTTATTATGCTGACCGCCCATCTGGGTAATTGGGAATTACTTGGATCATGGGTGGCAAAAAATGATTTCCCCATGGCTGTAATCGGAGCCCGCATACGTAATCCACACCTGGAAAAACTGGTCATAAATTTTCGCCGACGGTGTGGCTTGAAAAATATCAAACGCGGCCACGATACTCGTGATATCATAAAAGCCCTTAAGCAGGGCTTGGGAACCGGTATGCTCATTGATCAAGACACCAAGGTTCAAGGAGAATTTATCAATTTCTTTGGTTTCCCCGCCCACACAGCCACGGCGCCCTACCGCCTGGCAAAGAAATACAACTCCCCGATAATTCCGGTCTTCATCCATTTACATGAAGATTATACCTATCACATTGAATTTTTTAAAGAGGTCGAACTCCATAATTCAGGCAACGAACCTCAAGATATGCTTGATACGTTACAGGAATGTTCCACGATAATAGAAAATATTATACGAAAACATCCTGAGCAATGGAGTTGGATACATCGGCGATGGAAAACACAACCTAATTTTCACCAAGCAGCTTGATAGTTTTTTCGTATCTAAAACAAACTCCTAAACCTACTTCCTTGGGCGCATACCAATAGGCAGCTACAGTCACCAGGTTCACTACCATAACCGAACCGATTTTATTATTGATGATACTTTTATTTTTGAAGTCGGTGGTTCAGGAAAAACTGCAAAACAGGTCAAAGGCATTGACACAGCCTTTATTGTTAAGGATAACATAGAGGTGGGATCCCCTAAAGAGATACCCTTATGGTGTTTTGGCTTATTGTATTGATATCTTAAATAAATTTAAAATCGATACCAATCTGGACAACTTTATGCCCGATATCAGCCGCATCGATTTAAACCGGTTTATATTTTATCCACCACCAATCAAAATTCCCAAATGCAATATCCCTGACTACCATTGTTGTCTTTGTAGATCGGCACAGCGAAAGTCAGCAGCGAAAGTCAGGGTCGGGTCTTGAAAAGCCTCTAAAGTTTTCACTCAATTCTACCGGGTCGAATCCTCCCGGGCCCAACTTTACGGCGGCACCGGCCTAGGCCTTGCCATCGGCAAAAGAATCATTGATTTACACAACGGCACCGTAACCTTCACCAGCGCCCCTAAAGCTCTGACCGAGGTAACCATCACCCTGCCCTCGCATTGAGCCGGCGCCTGCATTCAGATTTGATCGGAAGTGAGTTCTATTATCACTATTTTCCCCCGAGTGAAGAACGTATCCCGGCTGAAATAACTACCTACCATGGGCTTGACGAGAGCGGATTTACCCTGACTTTCAATTAATCCTCTATGCTTAAAAGATTGCCACAGGGAATCTCTAGCAGCATCGACATCGGGAGCAATAGTGTGGAAGAATCCCCACTGCATCCCCGTATACATTCTCGTCACCCCGACAAAAACTTTTCCTTTATTGGTCCAATAAGGTGTTTCCCAGAACCTGGCAATCAGTATCCCTTTACCATGATTCATAAAAGATTTTTTTTCAAAGGCAAAATCATTTACCTGACCATTCCAGAATGCGGGAACCATGGGAGCGTTAATATAATCCATTCCTGAGCGCACCAGTTTCAAGCAGCTCTTCAGGCTGGGTTTAGCGGCCGGCTGCCAACCTGAGACCTGAAAGGCTGTAACCAGGCTTTTTCTATCAGCAGCCACTATAACAACGCTCAATGGTTGTAGATGTGTACCCATAATTGTCTGTGAATATGCTAATCCATGAGCTGAGAGAAATCCGGCAACATCTCCCAAGATACACGCAGATGCCTTTTTAATCGTTTTATTATATGACGGTTGAAAGTGAACGGCAAAGACAACATAATAAACAACAAGCACAGCCACCAAGCCCATGGAAACCAGGCGGAATGAGCGCCTGATGGCTGTTTGCAACTGTATTTTTCCGGCAGAGAGAAGCCATTCCGCGACACTGATGCCGATAATCAGCCACATAGCCCCTAATAAATAGCCGCTCCAGACATCACTGAGATAATGAACCCCGAGAACAATCCGGCTTAAACCTATTGCCAGAATAATTGATATTGCAACTAAGAAATAGTTAACCCGCAGCCGCCATTCCTGCGTATTTTTGATGAGTACATAGGTCAGGAAACCATACAGAGTAACCGCAATAGTGGCGTGGCCGCTGGGAAAAGAATAGGAGTGTTCCAGAATAACTGCTTCCAGGGGTCGAGGACGATGAAAAGCCCACTTCCCCAAAGCACAGAAAACTGCCCCACCTCCGGCGGATACCAGCAGAGCAAAACCCATTAATGGTTGCCGATAGATCCACAAAATAAGAATTGTTGTAAGAATGACTGGCAGTACCACCTGCCAGACACCCAGTTCCGTTATCCAAAGAAACAGGTGGATGATATCATAGCTGCGGAAGGCGGCAAACAACTGGGCGACATGTTTATCCAGTGAGATGATGGCATCTGCGGTGATGAAATCCTCAACAATACCGCCAAAGAGGATCAGCACATAGAAAAAGGCCAGGACCAAAAATGTCGCCGGCAGGCCGAAAAAAGTTTTCGGATTGCTGCGGTTTCGCAGAAAGGTGAAGAACCGAGGGTGGTTTCCGACGAGTTTTTGTACCTCTTTATTGTTGACAATTGCGGAGGTGATAGAGTGCCAGAGGGAAATGAAAAATCGGATTGTCTGTTGGCCGTTACCCATGACATAGCGCTTCAACAGCCAGGCGATCAGGGTAACTCCCAGGCCGACAACCATAAATAAGGCAACCCGGGACAACCAGAGGTGGGCCAGATTCAATGATTGAGCGAAGACATATCCGGCACCGATCCATTCAATGCCCCAACCAATACCTCCCAGAACATTCCAAAACAAAAAAGTCCGGCGTCGCATATCGACCGTCCCGGCCACAAAAGGTGCAAGTTCCTTGATGCTGGGGATGAACCTTCCCAGAAAAACGCTCTTGGCTCCATGACTGTCAAAAAATAATCTGGCCTTTTCAAAATGTTCCTGTTTCAGGAACCAGATTCCACTGTGGAACCACTTATGGCCGTAGCGCTTACCCAACCAGAAGTTCAGATTGTCACCTAGGATTGCTCCAACGATAGCGAATAGAAGCAGGTCGCCAATATCAAAATAGCCCCCGGCTGAAAGTGCTCCGAGGAAAAGCAAAAAAGTTGAACCGGGGATGAAAATCCCAACAACCAGGGATGTTTCCGCAAAAGCTGCCAGCAGCGCTACCCAATAACCGAGTAGGTGGAAGTGCTGTAAGGTCGGGAGAATGCTATGAAAAAAATGATCGGTCATTGAATCTACCGGGTTTTATTGTTTCATCGTTATTTTGAGTTGGTTAATTTGTGCCATAATGGAGCTCCAGCCAATCTGGCAAAAGCTGGTCCACCACATACAAGATAGAAATAAAAAGTGGCAAAACGCCAGAGCAGAATGACGGCGGCAGCTTGGGCCCCACCCAACAATGGAGTCAGAAACAGGCTACTACTGACCTCCGCTCCACCGCTACCGCCAGGAACCATCGTTGCCTGGCCAACAGTGTGAGAAAACATTTGGGTGATAAAACAGTAGCTCCAGGAAATATTTCCGTTCAAACCATGAATAACGACATAAAACACGCTATAGCGCATAAGCCAATACCCAAGGCAAAACAGGTAAACGCCAATGAGTCTAAGTTTTGCATATCCCCGCACAAACTGCAAGCTGCGATGGAATTCGATTAACCACTTTATCAGGGCCCGGCGCCGTTTTCGGGAGATATTAAAAAACCTGAGAATAGCATTGAGCCGATTCAGAAACCTGTGAAAGAAGTTAAAAAATAGTCCGGCGGCGATCACCCCCCCAAGCATTATCAAGGCCAGAATTGCCATCTGCCAGCCAGGATGCAGGGTAGTTGGTTTAACGAACCAATAAACCATAATACCGGTCAAGGCTGTTATGAAAAAGAGCACATCCATTAACTGGTCAATAGCGCAGATAGCCAGGCTCTGAGGACTGGAAAGACCAAAATTGCCCAACAGGTATGTATAGGTGACCAAACCACCACTACCGCCTGGAGTGACACAAAAAGCGAACTCGGTGGCCAGTACGGTTTCCAGAGTAAGACCGTAAGATGGTTTCTTTCCCATGCCACCGAGCAGGAGCAGGAGGCGACCGGTGTTGAAGTTCCAGGCGAGGCTGATCATAAGTATCAGCATTACCGGTAGCTGCCACGAAATCGACGCTAAAACCGGTAATAGTTCCTGCCCTCCCAACAACAGGGGCAGGCCAAGCCCAAAGCCCAGCCCGAGAAGAGCCAGTATCCAATAACCTGGTCTGCGCATCAATTAAAACCGAGCCAGGTTGACTTGGTCATAGCAGCCCTGGATTGAAGGAGTTTTTTAAGGGTTTTGAGCCAATAGTCGAAGACCTCGGGATGTTGCATATCTATGGGATGCAGACCTAGTCGCAGGAGTCCGGCTTCGCGGTGCCGGTATCGACGGTGCTCATTCCAAAAGTAGGAAATTCGGCGCCGCCACCAGCTGCCGGAACTCCACACCAGGGTCGGAGCAGGGATTTTGCTAAAATCGGGTAATTGCAGCAGGCTGCCAGGATCGCTACAATATTTAAGGGACGTGTTTGTCAGTGCGCGACGGGCACCGGCACCCATCAGCCAGGCTGGAGCAACAAAACCGTTGACCGGCCAATTTCTCTCCTGAAACATTTCAAGACCCCGCTCAAGACAAAAGCGAGCGGCCTTTTCTCCCAGGCTGTAAAATTCCCCTTCATGCGTGAAGACCCGTCTCATAAAAAGCTCTCGTGGTGAAGACCACGACAAGGGCAGAGTGTCCTCATGGAAATAGCCGTGCAGAACCAATTCATCCCCCAGTTTCACGCGAGTGTCCAGAACTTTGCAAAAATCATGACAAGCGCTAAACTGTCCAGAATTATGATAATTGGGAACAACCAGCAACGTTAAAGGTACATTGCCGATTTCGTCTATAGCCGCGACAAAATCACTATAGATGTTCCAGGTAGTCGGAGCTACGTCATGCAAAACAACACAGACTCCTTTTGCCGTTGAACCATTCATAACTTAAATCCTCCTAAGAGCTTATCGGAAATTAATTGTGATTCGGTTTTTTGCTTGCCAAAATTTGATAATACAGATTAAGAGCTTTGCCAGACATCATTTCGGTTGAGAAATCCCGGGCGAAACCATAAGCATTGGCCGCCAATCGGTGACGAAGACTGGAATTCTGCATCAATTTAACAATCTGTGCACTCCACTGTTCAACTTCAGCTTCTGTTTTATAACCGTTTTCACCATTGATAATCATGTCATCGATACCACTGGCCGACAGGGCCACTACAGGGCATCCACCAGCCATAGCTTCGAGAACTACCAGTCCCTGGGTTTCGGCCTGAGAAGTAAAGACGAAAATATCCGCAGACTCGTAATAAGCAATAATTTTATCAGAAGTGACATTGCCAAGTAGTTGCACGCATTCCGTCAGGTCGAGTTCACGGATGCAGCTTTCCATCTTCTCTCTTTCCGGGCCATCACCGGCGATCAGGCAGATAAAGTCACAAAGATTTTTTTCTTTGACGATTTTTATCCCTTCCAGCAGAAAGTAGGGATTTTTTTCTTCGGAGAGGCGAAAAACTGAAAATAAAGTGAGTTTTCTGGTTTTTGCCGGAGAGAAATTCGGGACTGCTGCCGGGATCTTACTGTAACCTTTAAGGTCAATACCGGTGGGCAGTATTGCAATAGCTTTACTGACCCCTAAGTTTCTCAGATACAGTTTGGCGGTTCGGGTGGGAGCGATGACCGCATCGCAAGTATTGGCAAAATGCTTGATGAGCATATGCGGAGCCCGACCACCGGCCAGGTTGCGGAATATTGGCAGGTATTGGTTCAGCTGTTCAAGCCGAGTATGATAGGTATAAACTGCAGGAACATGGTATTTTTTAGCAAGTTTCAACCCCACTGAACCGAGCCAGTAGGGATGATGAAGATGGACAATATCCGGCATTATCCGCCGGAATTCATTTTTTATCCGGGTCGAAAAGATGTTGGTAACCGGAATCACGAAATTTTGTTGTCGATATTGAAATAAGGGCTGACAGCGGATGATATTCTTCTCATTATCATATTTCCGGTTGTAATGGGGCGCAAAAAGATAGACTTCGTGACCTTGAGCTTCCAGTCCTTTTTTCAAACGTTGAATAGAGATTGGAACCCCGCCGACAAAGGGTAGATAGTTGTTTGTGAACATCACGATTTTCAATTTATTGTCGACTTTGACTGCGGTTCCGGGTTGAGGGTAATAGTCCACTCTTGCGACCATAATACCGTAAAACACATAAAACAATAGAGAGAAGATGGAGGTAAAAAGAGTAAAGGTTATCCATGAAACATAAAACCAGGAGTGGATTTGAAACCAGACAGTCTTCCACAAATGAAAGATAGTTGATTGTTCCGGCTCGTCAAGTTTTACCACCTGACAGTCAATTTGTCGGGGACTGACTTTTACTTCGAGAAAATTGTAATACCAGCCCTTTTTGAGGATGAACCGGCCACCCCCGCCGCCTGTGATAAAATATGGGATCCCGGAAAATATAGTTTTTTTGAAACATTCACGGCCTGACGAAAAAACTGCGTCAACCTTGTTGTTCGCGAAGCTCTGCTGTAAAAAATGCACAAAGTCGGGGCTCATTCGGTATTTTTTCAAGAGAGAATGTTTTCTTTCCCGTTGAATTGATACAGGCGAACGGTTGATGACAACGAATTTATACTGATACCCTTGAGCTTCATCAAATTGCCGCAAGAGCCAGGCTTTCTGCCACTCTTCTGAAGTTTGACCAGTGCTGTCGAGAAAAATAAAGTAGGCGTTGCCGGTAGCAAAAGAGAAATAGAAGGGGCCAATATGACGGTAAAATCGTTTGCCCCCAGAATCAGAAATTTCATTATCCCCAAGAGTCAGGATGGCGGGAGGGTTGAGTTTCTCCATAGTTTTAAAGAGCGCCCCATATTTGTCGGCAGCTCCATCCATAACGCTATTACCAGTAAAAATTACAAAAGCAAACTTTCCGGCATTAATTCGGGGCAGAATTTTGCGGTCAAATATATCAATGGAATTAGCAACTTCGCCAACCACGGCAAATGAGTACGATTGACGTTTTCCCAACCGTTTTTTTTGTTTTTCGATGTTGTTGATATTAAGATCATGAAAACTTGTTTCAGAGATGGTCACATAAATTTTTATCGTTGTGAAAATAATTATAAAAATCAATAGCATAAAGATTACAAGCTTTTTATTTGGCATAAGCTACCTGGGGGAAATGAAAAAAAAGTGTACTGATTTATTAAAAATTATCCTGAAAGCAATTATTTATCAACAATTATCAACCTCAGCAAGAATACCGGAAAAGCAAAAAGTTTGATATACAATATCAAACTTAATACAGTTTAACCTTAATACAGTTTAACAATGAAGATATGGTGAGCAAGAGGGGAAACAAAACAGTATCAGCCATTCCTTTGTGGATATCAGGTAGGCGTCCTGCGGGTTGTACAAGTTCAAAATTTACTTCACACTCTACGGCTGGTCTCCAGTCATCCCTAGAGGAAAGGCCAGCAAACAGGTGGAGCCGGTGAGTTTCATCAGATCGTCACCACGTTTAACCATGGCACAGAGCAGTTCACCGTTGACAATCTGTAATCCTTGAATCGAGCCGCTGAGCTGGCCCGTCATCTTCTGTAGAGTGAAATCTTTACCGTTACTCCTGAGTGTTTTAATGTGGCTTTTATTCAGGCGACCATATTCACCAACTGCAGTTGACATATCCGATTCGTTATCGATTAACAATAATTCTTTTGCTCCGTTGGAATTAACAACATAACTTATCAGGGATGGATTAATAGAGCGTTTTTCTGTATAGCTGACCCGTGGCGTGCCAACTTCATATTGAACGCTTTGCAATGAACCGGCCAGTCGTTCACTGCTGATCCATAAACGGCGGCGGCCCTGATAAATTTCAAGAAAATTCTGCCGGTTAATGAAACAGAGCTCTTTAATCCGATCATTATTGATATCACAATAGAGGGCTCCCGGCAGGGTAAATCCAGCCGGGACAGAAAATTTACCCCGAGAAGATACTTTATTGTTCTTTAACTCGAGTTGCGCTACCTGGTGGTCATAAAATTCTTTTTCAGCGAAACCCTGTCCGACAAAATAGACACCTTTATCCGCAACCGACCGGCCGCCCAAAAGACTCATTATGAAAGGAATATTATCTTGCTGTATACGATACTTACCCAGATTTTCAGAGATTACAAAAGAGGAAAAGCCATCTTCGCTCTCCTTGAAAACATTGACCATAATTTCAGCCCGATGATCACCGCTGATATCCCCGACGACAACGTTGATAATTGAACCCCATTTATTGAAATGATACCGGTATTTATATTTCAAACCGTGATCACTGATCTGATAAATGTAAATGTTTTCACCATCAGTAAAAACTATTTCCGGCTGACCATCGTTATCCAGATCCCCCGTCGAGAGACTCTTAACGACCAGATTTAATTTGGCAATTTGACGATATTGGGTCAGCAGTAAGTTATCTGAATCAGTGGTCGAAAACCGATACCGGCCATTACTTTTTTCACGAAGTCTCTTCTGCTCGGGATTATGTGCTGTACCTTCAGGTGAAGAAAACTGCCTTGTATCAATTGTTCTGATCAATCCATTATCGCCGTTGTATAGGGTTAGATTTAGACCCTGGTTGACAACATAGAAATCATATCCCAGGCGGGCCGGCCCACCATTTTGCAATGTCTGTTGCAGTTTAAGACCGGTTTTGTAATCAGCCCAACTTAGCTGGGGCAGGGCATCCCGCAATCGTGAAAAAAGTTCAATTCCGGTACCATTTAGATCAATGAAAAGAGCCGGCATTACCGCAAAACGCTTAACCGGAGAACCTGGCGTCGGTATTACTCCAAAATAACGTTTAAGCGGGTGACAGATTGAATAGTCGGCCTCAACCCGGATCACTTTTAATACTATCTTCACTTTTTCCCGGGTTCCCAGAGTTTGACCGGTAACCGGATGAATAAGCGGCTTTCCCCGTTCAAGTACAGCAAAAAGATCACCGATAGACACACCTTTCCGCTGACCACAATCGATTATAACTCCCGCAGTTCCAGTCTGAACCAGATATCCGGATACGGGTTTGAAGCCGTCCTCCAGATTGGCGGCACACAGATTAGGTGGTGCTGATTGCAGGGTGATCAGTGCCAGGCATATGATTAGTGCCTTACAGGTTATTTTCTTGTTAAAGAACAAGAAAATGTTCTGATAGGAGCACTTATTTGCGAGCCGAAAAGGCCCTTTGGATTGCGGGACTAATTCCCGCATTAGCAGTTTATTAAAAGTGATCCATACTCTGTCCGACAAAATTACCTCCTGATAATTTAGGCACTATATGTCACCGGAAAGGCAGTTTTAATGCAATAATTCCAAAGCATATTTACCATCACGATTACGGGTCAGAACCACCATTATCTCTTTACCTTTATCTTCTGTAAATGCAAAATCAACAATATCACGCGGAAATTCAGGTGATTTCCAACTCTCAATAATCTCTTCGTTACGCCACTGTAGACCGACAATCTGGTCGTATCTAATTTCAGTTTCATTGACCATAGTCAGGGCTTTAAGGCTGAGATCGGGATTGACACTGCGACCTTTTTTAATAATAAATATCTGCTTCTGAAAATCATTACGTTTAATAAAACGTCGCGCACTATAGCGGGTGTCTGCGGTTTTGCTGATGGAAAAGCCCCCTTCATATTCAACATCTTTGAGTTTTTGCTCGTAGGGACTTTCATCAAAAATACCATATTGCGCATCAGCGGTGAGTACTCGTTCAGAATTTTTGGCGTTAAATCCCGCCAAGTTACCTCGTTCATCAACAATCAAAAGGTGATCTTTGTTAAAGGGGCTTAAATTAAAATTATATAGTGAGAATATATTACGACTCGGGCGAAACTCTTGATGTAATTCAAATTTATCCTTCACCAGAGCGCCCCAGCAAATCGGCCCACTATATTGTTGGAATTCACCCATTTTCTGGGCCAGCAACACTCTTTTACCGTCACGTTGCTCAATGACACGAAAATAGCAGGAGATACCCCTGTCCAGAATCTTTATAGTGCCCGCCTGTCTTTCAAGAATCATGGAGCTGATGAAGGTGTCTTTTTTACCAACAACAATAGTCGGCCGACCGAGGGTCAGGTAGAATTCGTCCCGGCCATTGTGGTTAAAATCTCCGGCATCAAGGTGAAGCGGCAGAAAATCTTTTTGCGGTAGATGAAAACGGGTTATGGGGATTAATTTTAAATTTTTAAGCTGATAGATTTCTAGCCACTGATGATTGAGCAGGGCAAGTTCCAGGGCCGGATCTTTGTCGTAGTTGGCAAAAACAAGACGTTTGTAAGGGGTTTTAAGTTTGATCTTGACGATCGTTCTCCTGCCGGGATCTGTATTTGCAGCTTTTGTGAATGACTGCTGATTGATGCTTGAAAATTGCTTGTCATCTCTTAACGACCAACCGGACCCGGCTTTCTGGGTAGTCAAAGGCTCAAACTTGAGACTTAAACTGTTTTGAAAAAAGATATTCCGGTCATTATCGGTTAAGCGACAATTAACCTGGTTACCTGCGGCCGTCAAAATAATCAACAGAGGGTTAATGCCCGGGGTCTCGCCCTGACCGAGCTGCGACCAGTTTTTAAGTGTGTAGGAAAAATGATTATAATGCAGTGCTTCAGTCAGCGCCTGATAGGCTTTAAGTCGTTGCGGCACCACCAGATTAGTGTAAAGATATATCTGGTTATGGCTCAAAAGAAAAACCGGAGATTGCACTAAAATCTTTTGTGAACCGGGCATGATTGTACCGCGAGCCATGCTATTATTGAGCTGGATAATACGAATCCGGGCAATGTTGTCCTGAAGATTTAGCGGCACCCCGGGCAGACTACTACCTTTTACAGCCAGAGTTGATCCGACAGTGATGGATTGATCCGCTAATTTGATTATGGCGATTGCACCCTTAACCATTACTATACTGCCGACAGGATTGTTAACGTTGCGCATCTGGGTCTGAAGCGCCCGGGTCAGCCCACTCCAGGGAGAGGGGGCCGCCTGGAGTGGGCTAAAAACGGGAAACAAACTAAGAACAAGACAGCAGAACAAAGCCCTTTTCAATCTGCTTATAATCATCCTTAGTCGTTTTCCTCGCGATCGTGGTCGCCTTCGTCATCATCATCGCGATCGCCTTCGTCATCATTATGGTCAATTTCGTTTTTTATGATCGTACCGTTACCGGCATCAATCTCCAAATCGTATGTTTGATTAAGATTGTCGACAACTTCAATCTCCCAGACTGCGATATCATCGTCATCTGAGAATGCAATAGACGATATGGTTCCAGGTACCGCCTGCAGAGCGGTTGCAGCCGCCTCTTCTATCGTGACCGCAGCCATTGTAACTCCGGATGCATCATTTTGCTTCTGGGCACTGGCTCCGGACACCAATGCCATACCGACAACGATGACCACAATAGCAGTAATAACGGAAAATCTTTTGTGATGTTTCATAATGTAACCTCCTGAGATTTTTTTGAGCACACTTTATTGTCTGCTTCTGAGCCCGTATTTACAGAGCTAAACTTAGGGTAATATTAGCTGCATTGATTTAAAATAATAAATCAGGGGCCGGAGGCGACTTTTTTTCTACCTTAAGGTATTTCGTTACCACATCACTCTAACTTAATAAATAATGGCGAGCAGGTTTTTTTGCTGGGAAGTAGCGAAGAGGTTGAGGTCTGCCGGGAGGTTGCCGGCAATCTTGAAGTAATCAACCTGGATCCGACCAGGATAAATCTGAAAATCACGTTGTTCTTCAGAATAATCGTTAATCGACACAATCGACTCCTGAATATCGAACAAAGAAAAGCCCTAACTGTCAAATGACGATCAGGGCTTAAAAAGACTTCCTGGCAACAACCTACTTTCCCACTTACGCAGTAACATAGGCGCTGAAAAACTTAACTCCCGTTATCAAGCAAAGTTTTGACTTCATCATAGACACGGCGCCAGCCGATTGCTTCAAGACAAAGTGGAGTTTTACAGGAGCGTTTGCGACAGGGACTGCAGGGTAGAGGATGGCGGACAATGCGATATGGTACTCCATAGGGAGCATTGACTTGTGGGT
>JANTGZ010000056.1 GCA_024762675.1 Thermodesulfobacteriota bacterium
CCTTCATCCTTCATCCTTCATCCTTCATCCTTCATCCTTCATCCTTCATCCTTCATCCTTCATCCTTCATCCTTTTAATCCCTCCACCTCGCGAAAAGCGTTTTCGCGCAGGCGGCAGCTGTCACAGAGACCACAGGGCCTCCCTTGACTATCGGGATCATAGCAACTTATCGTCATTGTGTAATCAACCCCTAAACTAATACCCCACCTGATAATTTCACTCTTTTTAAGCTTCATTAAAGGTGCCTGCAGACGAAAGTAGTTGGCCTCCTGAACTCCTTGTCGGGTGCCCAGATTAATCGAGCGCTGCATAGCTGTCAGGTATTCCGGGCGACAGTCAGGATAACCGCTGTAATCTAAAGCGTTAACCCCGATAAAGATATCACGAGCCCCAACTACCTCGGCCCAGGAAGCCGCATAGGAGAGAAAGATAGTATTACGGGCCGGTACATAAGTTATCGGAATATTCTCATCTGCACCCAGATCTGCTCCATCTTTTGGCACTTCCAGTGTCTGATCGGTTAAAGCTGAACCACCGATTAGATCCATATCAAGGTTAAGTAGCAGGTGTTCACGAGCACCGAAGAAAGTGGCCAGATGCCGGGCCTTATCAACCTCAATCTCCTGGCGCTGCCCATAACGAAAACTCAAACAATAGAGAGTAAATCCCTGCTCTTTAGCGATCGCAGCAACAGTCGCCGAATCGAGTCCTCCACTTAAAAGTACAACTGCTTTTTTTTCTTCACTCATAATTTACAAATCACCGACCCCGGTTACAATCCGGCCACAACAAGGTGTGCAATTGAAGCTGAAGACGGGCACGAACCCGATATTCAAGCATTAACTCAGCCAAATCTGCGGGCTGGAAAGAGGTTATCACGGGACTGAAAATAATTTCTTTATATTTTAATTGTGACAGGTGCTGTTTAATGAAGTCGAGGCTCCAAAAAAAATCGGCCTCGTCGACCAGAACAAATTTTATTTGATGGTGGGATTGGAGATAATCCAGGTTGGGCAAGTGCAAACTATCCGCCATGCCGCTGCCTGGAGTTTTGATATCGATAATCAGATGGACACGGGGGTCAATAGGAGTTATAGCAAGAGAGCCGTTAGTCTCAATCAGGACCGTATAATCCAAATCCAGTAGATGTCGAGCAAGCCCTAGAGTTTCCTGTTGCAGTAAAGGCTCCCCCCCGGTTATTTCAACCAGAGGAACCATAAAATCTGAGACCCGGCCTGCTACTTCCTGGATGGAGAGTTTTTCGCAACCATCATCCTGGCGCGCATATCCGGTATCACAATAGCTACAATCAAGGTTACAACCAGCCAGACGCACAAAAACACAGGGGAGCCCAACGAACGTGGACTCCCCTTGAATACTGCAAAATATTTCGCTCAAGTTGAGCATAAGACTACTTTTTTTTCGGCTGCATCGAGATAACCACGGGGCTGGCGATAAAGATCGATGAATAGGTACCGACCATGACACCCACAATCATGGCAAAAGCGAAATCGTGAATCACACCACCACCTAGAACAAAGAGACTGATTAGAACCAGGACAGTTGTCAATGAGGTTAGGATCGTTCGGCTCAAAGTCTGATTAATCGATGTATTGACTATATTGACAAAATTTGCTTTACCGCCACCCTTCATATTTTCGCGAATCCGGTCATAGACAACAATTGTATCGTTTAATGAGTAACCGACAATCGCTAAAAGAGCGGCCAGAATCGGCAATGAAAACTCCTTATCAAGAAGAGCAAAAACTCCAACCGTGATCATGACATCATGGGCCAGGGCAACAATTGCCCCGAGAGCAAAACGAAGCTCAAAGCGTACGGTAACATAAATCAGAATCCCAATTAAAGCATATAAAATCGCCAGCATTCCTTGACGCCGCAAATCCTTACCAACCTTGGGACCAACCATCTCAACCCGCCGGATATCAACATTCTCCGCTCCAAAATCCCGATCCAGAACCATCTTTATCTCATCTGAAAGTCCAACCAGGCCAGATTTTGATTTTTCTACCCGAATCAGAAATTCATGAGCTGCATCACCCTCAAACTGCTGAATTGAAGCACTCCCCATATCGATGCCAGCTAGCGCCTGTCGCACACTATCAGACTTCACAGCCTTGGCAAATCGTACTTGAACCATGGTTCCGCCCGCAAAATCGATACCATAATTAAGGCCACCACGGACAACCAGAGAAGCAATACCAATAAGAATGGCGATAGCGGAGATCATCATAAAAAGTCGACGCTTGCCGATAAAATCGACACTCATCTTATTTGAATTTAAAAACTGCATAAAGTAACTCTCCAGGGTTGACGGCTTCTTAAAAGCTCCACCTTCTTCGTTGCGCTGCAACCTTCGTCACTGCAGCGTACTTACTGTACGCCTCATTCCTCAGGTCTTGCGCGCCTCGAATCTGAAGCTTTTACTTTGCCGTCAGATTTTTAACTTTTTACAAAGTTGTTAAATACTAAGTTTTTTCAAAGGATGCCGCTCGGCGACCATGTCAAATACCAGCCGGGTTACAAAAATCGCCGTATAGAGGCTCGAAATAATCCCTACAGAGAGGGTTACCGCAAAACCTTTAATCGGGCCGGTACCATACTGATAAAGCACAATCGCAGCAATCAGAGTCGTGATATTGGCATCCATAATCGTCAGAAAAGCTTTACCGTAACCACTGTCAAGTCCGGCCCGGGGAGTTTTTCCAAAGTGCAGCTCTTCCCTTATACGCTCAAAAATCAGAACATTGGCATCAACCGCCATACCAATCGTTAAAACAATGCCGGCAATCCCCGGCAGAGTCAAGGTGGCTTGAGCTAGAGCCAGAATACTCATAATAAAGAGCAGGTTCAAAACCAGAGCAAGATTCGCCACCAACCCACTCAAACGATAGTAGACCACCATAAAGACGACAACCAGAAGAAAACCAACCACCATTGAGATGAAACCGTTGCGAATTGAGTCCCTTCCTAAAGAGGGTCCGACGGTGCGCTGTTCGAGAATCCGAATCGGTGCCGGTAAGGCTCCGGCTCGCAAAACGATCGCCAGATCATGCGCCTCTTTGGCCGTAAAACGACCACTGACTTGGGCCTGGCCTCCGGAGATTCGCTCCTGAATCACTGGTGCAGAGTAGACGTTATTATCGAGAATAATAGCCAGACGACGCTTGACACTGGCAGCCGTAATCTGGTCGAAAAGTTTGGCCCCCTGGGAGTTGAATTCGAGAGAGACGTAAGGTTCACCAAATTGACTGTTGAAACGAACATTGGCATTGGCGATATACTCACCCGTCATCAGACTCTTCTTTTCAAGAACATAAGGCCGCTTGCTGACAATAGCATTAGTTTCCGGATCACGGGTCTGCTCATAGAGAACTTCTAAATTATCGCCAAGTTCGGCGGCACTGATTTTGGCCGGATCAAACTGGTCATTAACCAACTTAAATTCCAAGAGAGCGGTTTTACCAATCAAGTTGATCGCCCGGCGGGTATCTTTGACTCCAGGCAGCTGCACTAAAATTCGATTATTGGCCTGAACCCGAATCTCCGGCTCAGCAACCCCGAACTGGTCTATTCGGTTACGCATGGTCTCGACAGCCTGGTCGAGAGCCAGTTTTTCGATCCTCTGCTTCTCTTTTTCACTCACCCGATAGAGCACAAGCGAACCTTGGGTCGACATATGATTCCAAATCGGAAATCGCTCTTCCAGAAAGGTCTGCAGAGGTTCAAGCGCATTGGCATCCTCAAGGATAAATTTTATAGTACCGGTCTCACCCTGGGTAACCTCGGAAACTTTGATCTTCTCTTCTAAGAGAATACGCTGGACACTGGCGGTCATGCGATCGGTCGATGCGTGCATCGCTTTTTCGACATCAACCTCCATTAGTAGGTGTATACCACCCTGCAGATCAAGACCTAAATGAATTTTTTCAGTTGGAAAAATCTTTCCCCACCAGTCAGGTACCGAACCACCCATTGTTGGAAAAAGATAGATCAGGGCCAAAACGATTGTTGCCAGAACAATCGCGAGCCGCAGTTTAACACTTTTAATCATCAGTTAAAATCCCCGTGTTTATTTTATCCTCGACAGGAAAGAGCCATCTCTTCCCCACTACTTAGAACTTCTCAAAAAGATTCACAGATCCCAAACTTCGAAGACCAGAAAAATCATTCATCAACCTTTTTAACCGACGTAATCTGACCACGAGCAACCTTAATTCTGACCTTTTCAGCAACTTCAATGGTTACAACCGTCTCCGCGACATTGGTAATCCGGCCCATTATACCACCGGCCGTTATAATGTCGTCACCCCGTTTAAGACCAGCCAACAACGCCTTATGCTCTTTCTGGCGTTTCTGTTGCGGCCTGATCAAAAGAAAGTAGAAGATGACAAACATCAGAATCAAAGGGACAAAAGACTTGATTCCTTCCAAACCACCAGCGGCACCTTCCGCCCCGCCAAACTGACCCATTGCAAATGCAACACCTAACATATAATTCTCCTTCTCAATATTATAAGATTAAAAATATAAAATTTATCAAAAAGAGACCAGATAAAACGAAATAAAACTTTTCACTCTTGGCTCTTGTAATCGACCAGAAAAGAGTTTTTAAAGCGCTGAAAATCACCACATGTAAGCGCCTCACGCATCCCCGCCATTAGTCGATGATAAAAACGCAAGTTATGGATTGTGGCCAGTACCGAAGATAAAATCTCTTTAGCCATAAAGAGATGCCTGAGATAAGCCCGGCTGAAGTTGCGGCAGGTGTAACAGTCACAACTTGCATCGATGGGCTCTTGATCTTCATGAAAACGTGCCTGCTTGATGGAGAGCGGACCAAAACGGGTGAAATACATGCCGTTACGGGCATTCCTGGTCGGCATCACACAATCGAACATATCGAGGCCGGCAGCCACAGCAATCAACAGATCCTCCGGGGTCCCTACTCCCATCAAATAGCGAGGAGCCTCTTCAGGCAGCCGGGAACCAAACTCGTTAACGACATCATACATAGCCGTCTGCCCTTCACCGACACTCAAGCCCCCCAGAGCATAACCGTCGAAACCGACAGCCACGGTCTTATCAAGACTTAAACGACGCAACTTAGGGAAAGTACTGCCTTGAATAATCCCGAAGAGCAGGTTGTCAGAACGGCGGCGGGCCTGTTTAGAACGTTCGGCCCAGCGAGCCGTTAATTCCAATGAATCAAGAGCCTCTTTAGAGGTTGCCGGATATGGCGTACACTCATCAAAAGCCATGATAATATCGGCACCCAGACTTTCCTGAATGGCGATCGATGTTTCCGGCGTCAGACGATGGGTAGTGCCATCGATAGGTGAACGAAAAGTCACTCCCTCTTCGTCTATACTCCGCAAAGAAGAGAGACTGAAAACCTGAAAACCACCACTGTCGGTCAGAATCGGCCGGGTCCAGCCCATAAATTTATGTACGCCGCCGAGCTTTTCAATCAACAGATGTCCAGGGCGCAGAAAAAGATGATAGGTATTGGCCAGAACGATCTGGGCCTCGACCTCCTCTTCAAGTTGCTTAGGGGTTAACCCTTTAACTGTTGCCTTGGTCCCAACCGGCATAAAGCACGGAGTTTCGATAATCCCGTGGGGGGTTGTAATTCGTCCCCGGCGAGCGTAACCGTCGACCTCCTTATTAACAACCTGAAATGCATTCATGTAGAGATCAACATGGCATCACCGTAACTGTAAAACCGAAATTCAAGTTCTAGAGCCCGACGATAGGCCGCCATAATAGTTTCCCGCCCGGCAAAGGCGGAGACCAGCATCATCAAAGTTGAAGCCGGAAGATGAAAATTGGTAAGCATGGCTTCAACCAACTTAAACTCATAACCAGGGTAGATAAAAAGATCACACATCCCCAAAGAGTTGCCGGTAGCAGCATAATACTCTAAGGCACGGGTTACCGTAGTGCCGACCGCAACAATGCGTCCACTTCCCGCTTGAGCCCGTTTAATGCTGGCAAGGGTAGTCTCCGGAATTTGAAAATACTCTTCATGAATCCGATGCTCTTCGACAGTTTGACAACGCACAGGAGCAAAGGTACCAAGTCCGACATGGAGAGTCAAAAAGGCCGTCTCAATCCCTTTTTCATGCAACCTGTCAAGAAGTTCTTTGGTAAAGTGAAGCCCGGCCGTCGGGGCTGCCACCGCACCAGAGGCCTTAGCAGCAGCATAGACCGTCTGATAAGTCTTGTGATCATCGCTTGCCGGCTGCCGTTTTATATAAGGCGGCAGGGGCACCTGACCGACCTTTTCGATGGCCGAATTGACACTGGTACCGGCCTCAACCTCCAAAGCCAACAAACCAGGATCAGTACCCGAAGGCTCAATCACCTGACCACTTAGCCCGCCCCCAAAATCAAGTTTTTGCCCGCTACGCATTTTTTTTGAAGATTTAAAGAGAGCTTGCCAGAGGGCCCGGTTACCGGATCCCTCATCCTCGCCGGAAGATCCGTTTACGGATCGCACCAGGAAGGCTTCAACCTGGCCACCACTCTCTTTTCTCCCCAGCAAACGAGCCGGGATGACCTTTGTGTCATTGAGAACTAACAAGTCACCGGGCTGAAGATGCTGACTTAGATCACAAAAGAGCCCGTCGCTGAAAACCCGACCGTGACGCTTAATAATCAACATTCGGGATTGATCTCTCTGTGGCAGAGGGTATTGAGCAATACGCTCAACCGGTAAATCATAATCAAATAAAGCAACATCCATAAACTGCAACCTAATCCCGTAACGACATCTGATCAATTATCAAAGATCACTATATCGGCGACCATCAGAACCTGGGAAAACCCGAAAAGCTTCCTTTCAAGGTGATCACCATTATCTCTTTATCGCCACCGCCAAAGCAGCCCGCTTATAAAGCACAACTGCCTTGTGAAGTCAACCGTAATCAGCCTGTTATGATCGATAATTTTACGGAAAAAGAGGGTAAAGGAAGGAGTTTAGCAAAATTTAAAAAACATTTACTATATAGAGAAGAGCAACCCCCGAAAGCATCGCAACCAGGCCAAAAAGGCGCAAGAACTTTTCCGGCTGCTCTTTGATCATCTCCAGGGTTTTCTTGATCGCCCCTGGAGCCAGGAAATAGGGCATTCCTTCAAGAATAAGCGCCAACCCCAAAGCTGTAAGAAAAAATTTCATCTAACTCCTCATCAATGGCCGGTCACCTCCAGCGCTTCAAGTTTTCGTTTAAGTTCCGCTTTAACGGCCGGGTCCTGCTCCCAGAGCAGGAGATTTTTATAAAGTTTTATCCTTTTGCTATGATAGCCCTGAGCCTCGTAAATTGCCACCAAACGCAAGGCTGCAAGATAACGAAACTCCTTGTTGTCACCCGTACTAAGAGCCTGGTAACGCACTAAAGCTTCAGCCAGATCTTCACAACGATAATAAGCTTCAGCCAGCAGAAAAGTAACCCGAGCAGCGAAATCTCCTTTAAGGTCAAGTTTTTCCAGCCACAGTAGCGATGGTTGCGCCTTGGCATACAACTGAGCCCGGAAAAAATGATCGGCGACCAGCAGAACCAGCTCCGGAAATTCCCTTAAAAGTTTTTCATTTTCACGTTTATCAAGGGAAAAACAAGCGATCACCTCAGCGCTGATCCAGTCATTAAGTTTTTGCCTTTCGTTAATTTTTCCAACCAGACTGTGGAGTCTACCGAGTAATTTGACCCTGATCAAAGAATCACTATAATTAGCATAAAGTAAACGGTAAAAAGCAACCGCATCTTCAAAGCGCTCCAATTTCTGGAGGCAGCTACCTGACATCATGTCAAGAAAATAGCGCCTCTGATCAGGAGAAACTGTTTTATCATATGGGGGCAGCAAAGCCGGCACATATTTTACTATTTCATCGCACTTATCGAGCCTGTCCAAGGAGTTCAGAAATGGAAAATAAAAGCGCTCGGACTTCCAGAAGCTCTCATCCTCTTTTAGCAACCGACGGCCGGCGGCAACCGTGCCCGCAAAATCATTTTTCCGGTAATTAAATAGCAACAACGACTGAAGGTGGTTAACCCGCGAGAGAGAGGACTCTTGCTCCAGAGGAATAACCGCTTCAAGCCATTTTTCAAGAGCTGCTCCATCTTCATTTTTACGAGCAATTTCAATCAACAATCCATATAAAGCAATTTTATCAGCTTTGGGAATATCAAACCGAACTACCTTAGTCAGCTCGCCCTGAATATCCGCTAGTCGCCCCTGGGCTTGAAAGAGGTCGGCAGCCAGTTGCAAAGCCGTGCTCAGTTTCCTGCTTTCAAGCTCTGCTTCAGGAATCTGCAACCACTTTTGCAAAACGACTTTAATAGTTTTTGGTTTTTTACTGTGCCAGGCGCTCTCAATCGTTATTGCATAAAGATCCTGGCGCTCCCCATTCAAAAGAGGAAAACTTTTCGGATTCTCTGCCATTACTTTAAGCAGAGGCAGACAAATTTTGAACTTCTTAAGCTGATATCGGGAGAGAGCAGCGATCCAATAGGCCGTCTGACGATCAACTTGAGGAACTCGCTGTTTATCCGATTGCAAAACAACAATCAGCGGCGAAACCACACGATCGGCAGCAACAAAATTTTTATCGGCAAAAAACAAGCGGGCCAATTCGAAGCGGGCCGGTAGTGCAGAACTACTTTGGCTATGATCCTTAACCAGCTTTTTGAAAAATTCCCGGGCCCCCTTCTCATCTCCGGCAAGCAGAAGGCAGCGCCCCAGACGAAGCTTGAGAGCGGCCGGATCAATCCCGAACTCATTTATCCCTGAAGGCTTTTTCAGGTCGGCAAAAAGGGCCGCCGCCCGGCGGCAATCATCTGACTCCAGAGAGCACAAAATAAGAACCAAGCGAACCCGCTCAAGCATTTTCGATTCCGGGTAGTTAATCAGAAACTGCTCAAGCTCTTGCCGGGCAAAATCGTAGAGCCCATCATCAAAGGCGCCAAAGGCCACTTTGGCATCATCATACTCATCAGCTTGAGCCGGCAAAACCACGAAGGAGCTAAAAAGCAGCAGTAGTGAAAATAGAGAAATGAATAATTTGGAACGAAACAAGATAAGCACCATTGGCCCAATTCTTCAGTAAGGGCCAGCCCGCAAGATCGAAAAGATTTTCCAGGATTTCCTACAACGACACAGATCATTGGTCAAGTGGAATCTTTAACAACAGAACCTGCGAAAAAATATTTTGACGTTTTTTGAGTTAAACTTCTTCGAGAGGTCTCTCTACTTGACATAAAAGCTCCACATGAACTACTAAGATCACATGTCTACTCTCCTGACTATAGGCTGCGGCGGTTTTCTAGGAGCCATCGGCCGCTATCTGGTCTCCGAATTGGTCTACACCCTCTTTGGCACCGGCATGCCCTATGGCACTATGACAGTTAATATCGTCGGCTCTTTCCTGTTGGGGATAGTGGCCCAATTCAGCCTTGCCGGAAATTTTCTAACCACAACCGCGAGCTCATTTCTCGGCATCGGCTTTCTCGGGGCCTTTACCACCTTTTCGACCTTTAGTGTCCAGACCCTTGAACTGCTCGAAAGCGGCAGCCCTTTAAAGGCCTTGCTCAACATTATCTTAAACCTCATGCTGTGCCTGATCGGAGCCTGGGGCGGCCTTAATATTGGCCGATTTTTCACCTGAATCCATTTTATCCCGTCCCACTTTTCTACCCCTATCACAACTTACCCAACCCAAATTAAACAGCTGCTACAAAACTGCCTCACCTCGCTATTTCCAATCTGAAAAAATTTTAATGGACTTAAAATTGATACTTGACATTTACTAGATGTTGTGCTTTAAGCTCTCACCGAACCCAATATATAGTGTTTTTTAGAAAACTTGATAAATCAGTGGAACTCTTTAAAATCATTAAACTTTAACTTTATTACAAACAATTAAGGGATCATTATGGGAAAAGAAGTAAGCAAAGAGAAACGCATTCCAGCCCTTCCGAAGTCGGCAACTCTACCTCAGTTCAGCGATAACGCAATAACCGTCTTAGAGCGCCGCTATTTAAAAAAAAATGAGGCTGGAGAGGTGGTTGAAGAACCCAAGGACATGCTCTGGCGGGTCGCCTGGACAATCGCCGAAAGTGAAAAGCCGTTTAAACCTCAAGCTGACATCAAAAAACTCGCCGTAGAGTTCTATGAAATGATGGCCAAACTTGAATTTCTTCCCAACTCTCCGACCCTGATGAATGCCGGCCGGGAACTGGGGCAACTCTCAGCCTGCTTTGTCTTACCCATAGAAGATTCAATGGCAAGTATCTTTGAAGCGGTCAAGCAAACCGCCTTGATCCATAAAAGTGGCGGCGGCACCGGGTTTTCCTTCTCACGCATCCGTCCCAGCAACGACCTGGTCCACTCCACCAGCGGCATCTCCAGCGGCCCGCTCTCTTTCATGAACGTCTTTGATTGCGCTACCGAAACCATCAAACAGGGTGGCACCCGACGCGGCGCCAACATGGCGATCTTAAGGGTCGATCATCCCGACATTATGGATTTCATCAAGATCAAGGCGGATTTGACCAAGCTCCAGAATTTCAACCTCTCGGTAGCCCTGACCGATGAATTCATGGCCGCCCTGAAAACTGATGATGACTACGACCTTATCAACCCCCGAAACAACGAGGTTGTCAAACGCCAGAACGCCCGCAAGGTCTTTAAGCAAGTTGTTAAACAGGCCTGGCTCTCAGGTGAGCCCGGCATCGTATTTATCGACCGCATAAATGCTGACAACCCGACACCCCAGGTCGGTGCTATCGAAAGCACCAACCCCTGCGGCGAACAGCCGCTATTACCGCATGAATCCTGCAATCTCGGCTCTATCAACCTGGCCCGCATGGTCAGTGATGGCAATATCGACTACAAAAAGCTTGAAAAAGCGATAACCACCGCAGTTCATTTTCTTGACAATGTTGTCGACATCAACAACTATCCGTTGCCGGAAATCGAGCAGCAGACCAAAGCGAACCGCAAAATCGGCCTCGGAGTCATGGGTTTTGCTGACCTTCTCCTGCTCATGGAGACCCCTTACTCTTCCCAGAAGGCTCGCGATCTGGCCGCCGAGATTATGGCCTTTGTCGACCGCACCGCCTACAACGCCTCGATTGAACTGGCCGAAAAACGCGGGCCCTTTCCCAATTTCCCGGAAAGCACCTACGGCACTGAAAACCCGACGGTTCCGATCCGCAACGCGACCCGCACAACCATCGCTCCGACCGGCACAATCAGCATCCTGGCCGGCTGTTCGAGCGGGGTTGAACCAATCTTCGCTCTTGCATTTTTACGCCGGGTCATGGACGACGATGAACTTTTCGAAGTAAATCCGATCTTTGAGAGCGTCGCCCGCAAAAATAACTTTTTCAGCCGCGCTCTGGTCAAAAATATCGCCCACAATGGCAGCTGCCATAATCTGGAAGAGATTCCGGAAAAATTTCGCCTCTTTTTCGAAAGTGCCCACGATATCAGCCCGCAGGATCACATTGAGATTCAGGCCGCTTTTCAGAAATACACCAACAACGCGGTCAGCAAGACTATCAATTTTGCTCATGACGCCACCATCGAACAAGTCGAGAAAGCCTATTTGCTGGCCTATGAAAGTGGTTGCAAAGGGGTTACTATATATCGTGACGGATGTCGTGAAAATCAAGTTCTCAATATTGGTAAAACCGACACTAAACAAAAGACCGCTGGAGCGGAAAAGCCAACCAAAAGAGATCGCCCCCAGGCCCTGGTCGGACGTACCTACCAGATGACCACCGGTTGCGGCCCTCTATATGTGACTATTAACGATGATGAAAAAGGGCTCTCTTTTGAACTTTTCAACACCATCGGCAAAGCCGGCGGCTGTGCTGCCAGCCAGAGTGAAGCGATAGGCCGCCTGGTCTCTCTGGCCTGGCGTAGCGGCCAGCAACCGGAACCAATTATTAAACAGCTGATCGGCATCAGTTGTCATAAACCTGCCGGTTTTGGTGAAAACCGGGTCACCTCCTGCGCCGATGCCATCGCCCAGGCGATCCGCCACCATCTCGAAAAGAATAATGGCAAACGCAACCAGGCCCTGCATGAGGAGAACAATATGGCCTTTGGTGCCTGCCCTGAATGCGGTGGTGTCGTCGAACATGAAGGGGGCTGTATGGTGTGTCATACCTGTGGTTATTCGGAATGCGCGTAACTTAAAACTATCTCATAAATGCGGCGGCGTTTGAGGAGGGGGAATTCGGTCATCAGCAATTCGACCAGATCACGATTGCTGCAGTCCTTAACGAACTCAGGGTCGGCAAGACGGGCTTGAAGTTTGGCTTCCTCTTCCAATAACGTCTGCGGGTCTCGGTTGCGGCTTTCAAGGTCACAGCCGGCGACCAGCAGGGTTATTTCGCCGCGCCAGTTGCGTTCACAACCTAAAGAGCGTAGATGACTTAGAGGATAACGCAGAAACTCTTCATGGATTTTGGTCAATTCACGGGCCACACAGGCCGGACGATCACCAAAAACCTTTTCCAAGGCTTCAAGCGTGGTATTGAGACGGCGGGGAGATTCATAGAAGATCAGCGTCGCCTCAATATCCTTCAGGCTTTCGAGACGACGCTGACGAGGGCCGGGACGAGGTGGAAGAAAACCGGCGAAATAGAAAGAGTCAAGCGGTAAAGCGCTGGCACAAAGAGCCGCTACCGCTGCACAAGCACCCGGGAGCGGTGTTATTTTGATCGCGGCCTCGGCAGCCATCTGAATAAGCCGGTAACCGGGATCCGAGATCCCCGGGGTGCCAGCTTCGGAAACAACTCCGATACTCTCTCCATCCTGCAATTTTTTCAGAAGATCAGCGAGTCGCCTGGCCGATGAGTTATCGTGCAGTGAAATAAGCGGGGTCGAAATCTGATAACGGTTGAAAAGTTTTTTTGCCGTGCGCGTATCTTCGGCCGCAACCAGATCAACCTTGTGCAAGATATCTAAGGCCCGCATAGTGATGTCGGCAAGATTGCCGATCGGGGTAGAGATCAGGAAAAGTTCGCCGGCACGGGTCTCTATCACGACTTCTCCGCAAGCCGCCGCCGGGCTTCGCAATGACAACGCATACGGCAAATAATCTCAAGTAATTCAGGGTCTTTGACCGAGGTTTCGGTCTCTTTGCGCCAGACAAGCTCTTCAGCTTCCGAAACCAGGGAGCCGGAAAGTAGTTTTTCGCCTTTTTCAGCCGATCCACTGACCGTTTTCAATTGCCCCGCTTTCACGGCCCGACAATGGATAGCAGCAATCAGGGTTACCCCGGCAAGATTATTAACCCGATTTATAATCTCCTCCTGCAGGTAGATCAGTTGATGCGCCCAGGAACTGCTTTTGACATCAATATATAGAGTATGGCGCTTAATCTTGGTCGGCTGACATTTATCAATCAGGCCGCCACCAACAACCTTGCGCCATTGACGAAAGATCTCTTCATGGAGCAGTCGTTCACGGAGCCTGGGGGCATCAAGAACCCGCCCGACAACATCGCCAACCGCAACAACTTTCTGTTTCCGACGCAGCCGCTTAGGCTTTACCAGCACCGGTTGAAAGAATTTTTTGGCCATGGCGAAGACCTAAACTTCTAGAGTGTCTCTAATCTAAACGCGGGAAAAGTGATTCTCCCTTGATTACCTCACCACCTGTTGCGAGTCGTCCCCAAACAAAAACCTCCGGGCCGCTGGTTGCGGCGGGTTCCGGCTGCCCTAACTGGAGTGCCATCTGGGCAGCTTTTTCAGGCATCACAGGAGAGAGGTAGAGACTTAAGAGGCGCAGGGTTTCGAGCACACAATAGAGAACTTGATCCAACTCTAAAGCCCGGGACTCATCCTTGGCTAAGGTCCAAGGTGCCTGCTCGTCAATAAAGCGATTACTTTTTTCGACCAAGCGCCAAATCGCAGCCAACGCCTTATGAAAGCCCATTTCAGCCATCGCCTGAGCAACTTCCTGTCGAACCTCATCATTTAAAGCAGAGAACTCCAGATAGTGAACACCTTCAATATTGGCCGCAGGAATTACCGCCTGGCGATATTTCTTGACCATCGCTACTGTGCGACTCAAAAGATTACCAAGATCATTAGCCAGTTCACTATTGATCCGCCCCCTGATAGAGGTTTTAGAAAAATCACCATCAGCCCCAAAAGACACTTCCCGCAAGAGAAAATAGCGAAAAGCATCAACTCCGAACTCCTCGACAACGGCTTCTGGATCGACTACATTGCCGACCGATTTTGACATTTTTTCGCCCTCAACCGTCCACCATCCATGAGCAAACACCTGGCGCGGCAAGGGTAGGCCGGCGGCAAAGAGAAAAGTCGGCCAGTAGACGGCATGAAAACGTAAGATATCTTTACCGATAAGGTGAACATCAGCCGGCCAGAGCCGCTCAAAACGCTCGAGGTCATCGGGAAAACCAGCGGCGGTCAGATAGTTGATCAAAGCATCAAACCAGACATAGATAACGTGCTTCTGATCATCGGGTACCGGTATCCCCCAGTTGAAGCTGCTGCGACTGATACTTAAGTCACGCAGTTCCTCTCGTAAAAATCCCAGAACCTCATTGAGTTTGCTTTTGGGCATGACAAAATCATCGTGTTCCTTAAGATAATCCAGTAAACGCTGCTGAAATGCCGACATCGCAAAGAAATAGCTCTCCTCTTTGATCCTCTCAGCCGGGCGACCGCACTCGGGACAGTTACCGCTCTCAAGCTGTTTTTCGGTCCAAAAAGTTTCACAGGGCACACAGTACCAGTCTTCGTAGTTACCCAAATAGATATCGCCATGTTCCTGAACCTTCTTAAAAAAGGCGTGTACGGCCCGATGATGGCGCTCTTCGCTGGTTCGGATAAAGTCGTCGTGAGAGATATTCAAAACCTTCCAGAGATGAATATAGCGTTCAACAACCTCATCCACCAACTCTCTGGCACTCAAACCTTTTGCGATGGCGGTTTTCTCTATTTTCAGACCATGCTCATCGGTTCCGGTCAAAAAGAAAACTTGCTTACCCAGTAAACGCTGATAACGGGCCACGACATCAGCCGCAATCGTCGTATAGGCATGACCGATATGAGGCACATCATTAACATAGTAGATAGGGGTCGTAATATAGTAAATCTTTTCCTGGGAATCACTCATGGCTGCTCTTTTTTCCTCTTTTCCCGGTTCCCGGCCCGATTAGAACCTCTTGTGTTCCTGGAACCTTTTTTTCTTTTTGCCTCTCCAACTGAAGACTCGGCACCAGCTTTCTTTAAATTTTCATCCGGAGCTTTGGGTGAACTATCTTCAGACCCTCTCTCCGACCCTTTCTGATCTCGACTCTCAGACCCTTTTTCTGAACTGTTCTTACCTTTCCTGCGACTCTTGCGCCGCCCCTCAGACTGGCTGTAATTGTCATACTCATAGCCCAAACAACACATCAGGCGTCCGCAGATGCCGGAAATCTTCATCGGGTTCAAAGCCAGGTTCTGCTCCTTTGCCATCTTCACGGTTACCGGCTCAAAGGTCGAGAGAAAAGTTGAACAACATAGCTCTCGGCCACAGATACCGACCCCTCCCGACATCCCCGCCGCATCACGTATACCAATCTGCCGCATCTCGACTCGAACATGTAACGAATGCGCCAGATCTTTGACCAATTCACGGAAATCGACCCGGTTCTCGGCCGTAAAATAGAAGATAACCCGATTACTGTCATGCATGAATTCAGCCTGCACAAGCTTCATCTTCAGACCGCAGGCCTTAATCTTCTCACGACAGGCTTGTGCGACCTCCACTTCCCGTCTGGAATTCTCCTTGAGTTTTGCGAAATCATCATCCCTGGCCTTGCGCAACACCTTCTTGACACCCTCTGAAGCAACCCCTTCGGGCAGTGTCGCCAACTCCGGCGGCACCACCACCTGCCCCATATTAATCCCGCGATCGGTTTCGACAACCACCGCATCATTAACCTTAAGGTGCAATGCACCAATCTCAAAACAATAAATCTTGCGGGAGCAACGAAAAGATACCCCGGCATAACGCTTCACCATTTAAAAACCTCAAAAATAGTTATCAGTCGACAGTCGGCAATGGCTTTTACTGACCACTGACGACTTGCGACTGCCCACTGCAAAAACCTGTAGCAATATTCATAAAAAAAGCCTCAAAGGCCAGTTTCAAATTGACATTGACTGCCTGACTACTTTCAATTGCCAGTAGCTGCTGGCGCAATAACAGCAGCGGTTGCACCCCTAAATTTGCGAAGTCCTCCACTTTATCACCCCATCCGGAGAGGGAGTGGGCAGGGTTCCCATCCCCTAGATCATAAAGTCCTTGAGCACAGAGCATTGCATCGTGCAGAAAACTGCGTAAAAGAAAGAAAAGTACCTCTAAAGATCCAAACTGACTAGCCTCTTCAGCCAGGTCAAGCGTAGCATGCAAACTGCTTCCAGGTAATCGAGAAAAACTCTCCACAAAATCCCGGCACCAACTAAGATTCTCGACATTAAGAAAGAAGTTAGCCCGCTCCATGCTCCCTCCGGACCAGGCTGCAGCCTCTTCAAGATCGACTTCAGCGACCCCTCCATCACCCCTCTGTTGTGCTAAAACCTGCACAATTGTCGGCCCGCTCAAGAAGGCAAAAGGGAGCATCAGACAACGTGAAAGAACGGTCGCCGGCAACAGGTTGTGACGGTGACTGAGCAGAATGAATGAGACCGTAGCACAAGGCTCTTCCAGGGTTTTTAAAAGAGCATTGGCAGCCTGTTGATTGAGAAGATGGGCATCTTTGATAATAACGACTCGACGTTCACCGACAACCGGAGCAAAACTGATAAATTCCTGAAGTTCGCGAACCTGATCGATCTTGAGTTGGCGTTTTTCAGGT
>JANTGZ010000057.1 GCA_024762675.1 Thermodesulfobacteriota bacterium
AAGCAGAGGATCAACGGTTATCCCCCAGGCTCCTAAACATTCATAGTCTTCACACGTTGTGTTGCCGTCACAACAATTATTCGCCGTATAGACGACCAGGAATCTTGCCACGCCCCCTGCCGATCCGTAGGCCACGTCAAAGCTGTCGGGGTCATGACCGTCAGCAGGGTTCCCGAGATCAGGATTCATCAGGTAGCCAATTTGTCCGAGAGTGCTGTTGAACAGACGGATATCAGGATCAAATATCTCTTGCGGATACCTGGCTTCGGCAACAACCAGGTATCGGCCTCCGGCGGGGGTGCCCACAGGCGCATGGGCGACGCTATGGGGTATGAGAAAGTCGGCACTGGAATTTATACATGTACCTACATATCCGCGACCAGATTCATACGTGCTGCGAAGAAGTATCTTTGGTGTATCTATCTTTGCGGCAGCGTTGTTTGCATACTCTACTCGTTGCCCCCAGACACCCGTACGCCAGTCATTGGTACATCCGGCATCCGGGTATCCCATTGATGCGGTAACCAGAAATTCATTCAAAGCGGTATTAGCGGTCACATCCAATAATCTCTGATTGTCTTCAACTGCATCGGAAAAAGAAAAATATCCTGTATCAAACTGTTCATCAAACAGATGAATGGGGCTGCCGAGCAGATTTCCATTACCGTCAAAAAACTGAGCGAGCACGGAAAACTTCCCAGTGCTGTAGCATTTGACCGGAACTGCCAGCAAATACTGGTTGGTGCTGGAATTGAAGGCGATCTGGGGGCCGGCCAGCGCGGTGTAATTCAGATACAAGGCGCCCAGGGGAGATACGGCTTCCCCCTCCTGGCCTCCCGCGCTGTTATAGCGTTTGACCAGGACATCATAGTGTTCATCGGTCTCAACGTCATGATCCAAAAGGTAAGCGACCAGATAATTGCCGGTATCGGTATTTGCGGCCACTGCCGGTAGTTTTTCGTCATCTGGCGTTAGATTGCTCACCGCCCGGGCGGCATCTGCCGCATGGGGTATAGTAATAAAGAAAACTACCAAAAGTATGCCCAGTCCAATCGTGACTATGCTGCCCGCTATCCGTTTTTTCCCTCTTTTCATTTTCCCCTCCTTATTATGCAGATTTTGCTTGTATCTAAATTAACACCCAACTCCAAACAGCGCACCGGCCAACCGGGCGACAGTACCTATTCTTACATTAGAGTGGCCAAACTCCATTATTTTTTCTCCTCCCTTATTCACTGCAAATGCCATCTATAAAAAAAGACAGCCGGATTGCTCTTAAAAAGGCAACCCGGCTGTCTTTTCGGTTTTGGAGACAAGACCCGTAGTTTTCCGACCCCGTCTTTCGGCGGGAGTGGCTTTTTCTAGACTTTATCCTCTACAGTAAAACATAGCATTATGCATTAGTCAATAAGACGAATGTATGAAAAAAGTATGCTTTTTACTTTTCGACAGTGGATAATGAGAAGTGGTGGGTGGCGTTATTGATAAATGGAGTCTATATTGTTGCACAAACAGTACGACCCCAGAAATGATAGAGTAAATTGCCCCATGAAATGGCTGAGGCACATATCTTCCTAATCGGGCTTGAAAGGACTTTCTAACCATCAAACTGTGCTGAATAAAAAATGCTATACAAAGGAAACCGTCGAGTATCAACGCCGGGTTGTTGGAAGATGAAAATCTATGAAGTGAATGGAGCCGCAAAACAGTGTCAGCACGAAAAGCAACAAAGACTCTCCTCCTAAAACTTGAACTGCGGCCATTCCTAAAAGAGCTATCGTTGTGGAATTTTTTTCACTTGATCTCAGGCTACCCAATAAACCAACAGCGTTTCTTAGCTGGATTGGTTAATGATAGCATCACTAATCTTTGAATCATTAGACTTTTCGAGGCAGCCGTATAGATATCCTTAGCCCAAAAAGATTCTTTCATAGATTCTTTTGAATGATACAGCAACTTTTTTATTGAAAACCGGAAACTTTCTTCGATAGACAATTACAGCGGTGGAGAGAAGAGTCTGCTAATAAGATTCCACTATCAATATATTGTTCTATTCGGAGGATCAAATGAAAGAATTATCAAGAGAGTGCTTGCTCTGCTTAAGGAAATCAGCTATAATGTTTTTTGTCGTAACAACCTTAGTTTTCCCATTAGGTATAAGCGCCGGGACAAGCCATGCATCCCCGACGCTTGATGAATCGATTAGCGGCGGCGTCTTAAAACAGAGCCTGGAGACCCAAAGAGGAGTTCTTAACCTTAAACTTCTGGGCGTATCTTCATATGAGTTGACAGAAATTTTCCACAACATTGTCAGGACAACCCCCGGTGTTACTGAAGCCCGACGCTACCACTTTCACCTGGATCCGAAAACCCCACAGGCCTGCAGCGTCGAATGGCAGATCACCTTCACAGAAACAACGCCTTTTGCTCTTGAAAGTGAAATCTACAACCGACTTAAAGAGTTCTCTGAAAATGACACAGCAATCCACTTCGTAAATGGTTCAGATATAACTTTGACCGCCTCTGAAATAGAGGCTTTAAAAGCGATCAAGCCATGGCAGGCAACCAGCCACAGCTTACGCTTTGTCCAAACTAGAACATTCGCCGAAAGCCGAGAATATCAATGGCCGTGTCAACACCACCAGCACAAACGGTGGTACGACTGCCCTAATCAAGGATTTGAATAAAGGATTCCGTGCCGGCTTAACTTAAGCACTATTGCGCTAATTTCTAAAAATAGAATTCACCGTGAGGTTAATTATGAAAGCTTTACGTTTCTCCCTCCTTGCATCTCTGGCTTTATTGCTGACCGCTTGCGCCGGAATGGCCCCGGTTGATTATGCCCCAACCCAAGCGGAACGACTGATTGACCAAAGGATTAACCTCCTGCTTGACGATCTCCTCTCCGACCAACGTTTCTCATCCAGTGAAATGTCACCAGCAGCAATCGTTCCCGGTTCAGCCATGCAGGGTGAGTATTTCAGTCGCCTGGAAGAGCTGCTTTGTGAAAGACTGGAGACCCGCCTTAGAGAATCACATGATATTTTTAAACTTTCACGCCAGAACTGGTTTGAACTGCGAGCCGGACATGCTCTAAGTTTTCAAAATCAACCTTCAGACCGTCGCCAGCGTTTACGCTCGGCAATTATTTACCAAGTTGAAATTGCTGCCGACACTGTCTTGGACCGGGTTAATGGCACCATAACGGCCCGCAATGCTGACGGAAACAGTCTGACCGGGGTTATCGCCAGCGGCCCATTAGGATTTGGCCCTGACAGCCTGGCCCGACAACTCCACTATGCCACCGCCAATCGAAATCCTTTTCCAGAAGGCCTGGAAGAGCGGCCCTACTCTTCCCTGGATCGCCTCGCTTACAGCCTCACATCGGAACTCGCAGAAGCTTATAATAACGGTTTACGGGTGGGAGGCCAGAAAGTTGCCGACCATGAGGTTAAAGTTCTTCTATATACAGCTTCCCCCCACCACCCTACGGGTCTGAACCAAGAGATTCAGGACGCCTTGCAACAAGCACTGATAAGTCGCCAGGGATTCACCTGTGTTGTCAGTCGCCAGGATTTCGGGCCGGCCCTGCAACAGGTCGACTTTTACCAATGGCATTCACAGCTTTTCAAACCCGTTGAGATTCCACAATTTGTCCCGGGCACCGTTCTTCTGATGGCCGATATAAGCCAGCCTGTTAAAGCCGGCACCCTGAGTCTGGCAATGCGGGCTATCTGGCGCACCGACCCCCTTGAGGATAAACAGGGTAACCTGGTTGCGGAAGATAGCAGCGGTACTTACGTCTCCGGATTTACATCCAAAGCTTATTTTAAGGGTGACCAATTGCGTTATCGCTATGGCACCTATCGCCCGTCTGCAACCAACAAAAGAAGAGTGAAAAATACCGACCCCAACACAATCCGCAGGGCCCGTGAACCCTGGAGCGGTCCGAGTACCGATATTAACCTCTGTTTTTACGATTTTACTGAAACTCTTGAAAACCGTATCTATCCGGTACTCAACCAGGCTCCTGGAGTAACCTGGCTACGCCGCGCTGATGAACTTTGCGATCAAGATTCCGACTGCCTCTGTTACGAAATCTGGTACAACGGCACCCGCGAGGATATCTCAGCCTGGCTGAAACAATATCTGCGAACCTCAAAAAGTGTCAATTTTCGTTTAACAAGCAATGGTCCCGGCCGCCTTGAAGTTCATTTTGATGGAGGCTTTAAATAAAAATATTTTTCAACCTCAAACACAACAACTTGAAATGTTAAGCAAGGAGGAAAAAATGAGTTTAAGAATGACAAGGGGAAAGACAGTTTTTACGATCAGCCTGATTACTATCTGCCTGATTCTCGGAGCTTTCGCGAGCTCTGCAATGGCCCAACAGAGAATTGTCGTCCTGCCTTTCTATGTTGAAGAGGGCCGCGATGCCAATGCCGGCGGCAATGCTACCGTCCATTTCCGTCGCATGATGCGTTTCATTAACAATCAACTTGTGCGTCACGATTTTGAGGTTATCAATCCTTTTGCCAAGGATGCCAGTGAGCGTGAGTTTAACCGGGTTATGGAACGAGCTCGCGAAGATTCGGCGATGGCCAGTATGGAAGTTTGCAAACGGTACGGCGTAGATGCCGCCTATATCGTCTGGCTGCGAGTCAAAGTCCGCCAGACCCAGGACGGTTTTTGCAAAGCTAAAGCCCGCCTTGATGGTGAAGGTTACGACAGTGGCGGCCACGACCTCGGCATCGGCGTTTCCAAAACCTGGGTTGAAACAGCCCGCGATTGTGATGATGCAATTGCCGAGTGTGAAAAAGAGGTCGGTGACGTAGTCGGCCGCAAACTGACAGCCTGGAGCGGCGGCTCCAGCCGCGGTGGCGCTGTGGGTGGTTCCGGTGGCGGTGCTGTAGTTGCCGGTGGAACCGGTGCAGCTACAGGCGGGGCTCTGGCCCGCAATCTGAAGAAATTTGAAAATATCCTTGAAGTGCGCCTTGATGGTGCGACTGAATATGAAGCCGCTGAAGCGATGGGTAAAGTCATCAACACCGCCACTGGAGTTCTGGAAGCCAAACGCTATAGCGCCAATGTCGTTCCCAACAATCCCAAAGCAAGCTGGTCAACCTGGCGGGTAACTTATGAAGGAACCGATCCGTTCCGCTTGCAGGCCAACATCATGACAATGATCAATCAGGTTTTAGACGCCGGTGGAGAGTTGACGTTAAAAGGTGTCCCCTATCGTTATACAGCAGCTGAAGTAAATCTCCTGATGGGTGTCAGAACCGGTAGTGCCACCAGCCGTATGGTTCAGTTCGTATTTGATCGTGAAAGAATGCGGGATCGTGAATTTTCGGGTCGGCACGACCCCTATAAAGCGCGGAAAAGCAACAAACCGGGTTTCGAATAACGTCTCTTCTCTTCCTGAATAACTCTTTGCCGTTGGTGTCATCTCAAGCAAGTGATACCAACGGCTTTTGCCGTTTTTTTCCAGCCAGGAGGAAACCAGTGTTTACAACGCGAAACCTTTTTTATTCCATTTTAGCTCTTTTTCTCATTCTCCTTAACGGTTGCGCCGGCGGCGGTCATCGCGGACCATACCACCTGTCGGGACCGCGACCGGTGACCACCTGTTTTTACCAATTCAATGAAGTCTACCAGGATCGCATCTATCCGGTTTTATCAGATACACCGGGGGTTTCCACAATCGAACGTTGCTGGTCCTCCTGCAGCCATCAACAACCTTGCCTATGCTACACCTTAACTTACAATGGCCCCATAGATGAACTGATTGCCTGGCTGAACCAGAGATTGCCGGTCAGCAAAGCTATTCCCTTCCGTTGTGTTGCAAAGGGAGCAAACCGGCTCGAAGTGATATTTGATGCCGGCTTTAAATAGATAACTCCAACCAAAAGACTGGATCAAGAGGAGATGGAATGTTACGCATTCGTCTGAAATCTTTTTTGGTGGTCACCCTGATAGTGATAGTTTCGTTCGTAATCGTTCCTGCTGCAAAAATTAATGCCGGGTGGCTTGATGTTGTCGGTTCAGTTGGGAAAATCGGCGGGGGGCTTATCTTAGGCGGAGGTTCATCGACTTCTTCCGATGACGCTTTCGATAGCGATGACGGCGTCATCGTCACCAGTGGTGAAGATGTTATTGCCAAAGCCCTGGACCAGATCAAACTGGGAGAAAAGATAGTTGAAAAAACCAGGGAGATGGAGACCGAAGTCACAAAAGTATTTGTCCGCATCCGTACCTATCAGGCGATGCAAGGCGGAATTTGGTTTAACCTCGGCAAAAGCTATTATGATCTGCGCAGTGACCTGCTGGATCTGGATCGCCAGGGAGGGTGCAGCAGCAAAGAGTTCAGTCGGCGCACGAAACAAAAACGTCTCTCTCAGATACGCCTTCTTAACCAGGTTGAGATCAAAGCGGCTGCCGGCCTGGCTGATACAGCGGAGACTATCAACTTAAACAATAAAACCAACCTTAATCTGCGCCGCTCTGTCAGCGAGGTCGTCAGCCAAAACCCATTGATCGCTTGCGGTTTCACATCCCAGGTACAAAGCCAGAATCGCTCCCTAGACAATTTACTGCACTGCTACTCTTTACGGGTCGGGGATATCTATCTGGCGTTCAATTCCGCAGAGAATACTTTTAAAAAGATCGCAACGGAATTCAGCCGGGCCGAAAGGGAGATGGGGACCGCTATAAAGAAATATAATGAACAGAGTGCCCTGGTCGCCGGGGAAGCAACCAAGCATGTCGGCATTTTGGCCCTGCATGGAGCAAAGCTCAGCTCTTTACTGAAAGATCATAACCGGAGTTTATGGCAAAATATCCAACTCGGCGCCCAGGTCAGTAACCTGCTCAAACGCATCGGCAAATTAACCAGCACCCTTAATCAGTTTGCCAAAACCCGCAAAAAATTCGCCCACCAATCGGCCACTATAAGAGAAGCCGGGGCTCGGGCCCGTGAGGAGATCACGGCTTCAGGAATTACGATCCGCAGTTTGAGAAAAAAACTTAACAGCTCCTGGGATAAACAGATTGCCGTCATCAACCAGGCTGCAGCCAGGGAAAAATTAAAAATCAAAAACCTCAAACTTGAAATGGCCGCTATAGAAAAAAATAACCGTAAACAGATAGGACGCATGTATGCCAAGTTGCATGATGAAGCTAAGACGAAGGCCGACAAAGCTTTTGGGAAACCGGTTTTTTAAACTGAGCAATCTTAACAGCGACCTCTTTTGAAGGCATTATAAATTATGAAAAAGTATTTTTTACTCACTATTTCAGTTCTCGCTCTTGCCGCACTTTCTGCATGTGCACCCAGCGCGGCCTACCAGGCTAAAGATTCAATGCAGGCAGCATCAAGAGAAGCTTCATGCCAGGCAACCCAAACCAGAAAAGAGAGCTCATCATTAAAGAGAGACAGCTATCGCATGAAAGGTGATATTAAACATATAAAAGAGGCCGAAAGACTTTTCGATACTAAAAGCGGCATCGTCCTCTCTTACTGACCGAGTTCTATGTTCAGAGACTTTAAACACATGAAGGCATTCCAGCAAAATATAAAGTTTCTGGTCATCGTCACTCTTGCTGTAATCTTTTTTCTCCCCTGCCAATCAGTCCAAGCCGCGGTTGCAAATTTTTGCTGGTGCGGTTTTTTTGTCTCTCAGGATGACGACAAGAGCAATGTCCTCTCCAAAGAGTTAGGCAAAGTCTATCGCAAGCATATAAAACGCTACGAAGACCGGCAATCCGGAATAATCATCAAGACCCTAAATCGCTTAAGATGGGATGAGATGAACTATTACGGCTATGTTGGTATTCCCCAGGACAATGAGGGCGAATATCCACAGGAGTTGGAAAACCTCGATACTACCTACGGCCTCTTTATCGCGGTAGAGCAAGTGCTTCCTTTCTCTCCGGATGAGAGTATAGTTCACGGACAAAAGGTTCGAACCTATAGCACCTATATCTTCGGATCACTGAACCTCTTTCATCTAAAAAGTCGCAACCTCCTCTCTTCCCGACCATTTTTCATCACCCACCAGGACAGTAAACCATCAAACAGTGCGATCATGCTTGATCTCGCCTTGGAGAAATTTGCCCAGCGACTAAATGATCCGAACAATCGCTTTACCAAACAAATGCTGGTTGATTGGCAGGAATTTTTCGGCCCTCCTGGTGAACAACGCGACGTTTTGCGCCAGGCTCTAGGTGAGCTTGACAACACCTTCGGCGTCGCCCCGCTCTGTGAAGCCTGTATTAGAATCAAAGGTGACAGTGTCGATGCAACCACTGAAAAGCAACTCAAAACCTTTATTCGTTACTACTTTAATGCGACCATGGCAAACCATAAACCGGTAGTTTTTCTTCCGGGTTTCAGTGGTAAAGTGATAGAAAGTGTCCACTCTATGATTACCGCAACCAAGGAGGGAGATGTCACCTATACAGACGAATGCCTTTCAGGCTATGACGATTCTGGTCAAACTCAACTCTGCATCAAAATTCCGCCTCCTCAAAACCTCGTTAAACTAAGCCTCCGTTGCCTGGTCGAAGATGGTCCCTTGACTGAAAGCAACACCTATCTCCGCACCTACAACACCATGCTTGATATCGGTATATTTTTTGCCGGCAGCAGCGACCCGGCAATCCGTTCATTAAGCAATAGCTATCAACAACTCCTCACAACTGCTCGAAAACCCTCCAACCTCTACTATTTTAACAGCCTGATCAATGCTGTCACCAAACTTGATTCAAACACTTTGATCAAGGAATAACAGGAAAGCTATGCAACGTTTCACTATCTATTTATGTGCCCTACTCTGCACCATCTCTTTTTTCTTGACCCCAGCGACTGTCAGAGCCGGTGGAATCATCAAGGTTGATGCCCTGGTCGTCAGCGCTGAGAATATGACCAAAGCCGAAGAGAAAGCCCGGCACCTGGCCCTGGATCGGGCTTTGACTATGATGGGTAACAAGAAAATCCCGGCAGCAGCAAAGATTTCAGCCCATACAAAAGTAGAACAACTGGTCACATTCCGCCGCGTACTCAACACCAAGTCCAAAGCCGACGGCTCCGTCCAACCCGTATTTTTTTGTGAAGTCGACAAACTGGCACTGCAATCAATTATAAGTCAACAGCATCAATCAACTTTAAAAAGTTTGGACCGCCCGCAGATCAATATCGGCATTCTTTTTCGCACTCTGCCGAAAAGCCTTTCGGAAAACAAACCTGCCTTCATTGACCGTATCAACAACCATCTCGAAGAGTATTTTTCTAACGGCGGTTTTAAGGTAGCACCACCGCCGGAAGCGATGCTCAAAACTATGAATGCTGAAAAGCAGGAGAATGAAATTTTCAAGAGCTTTGTGCACCACTCCAGCGAAGTCAACTACCTGCTTTACGGCGCCCTCGATGTCAACCCTGAAGATGTTCGCAAACTTGATGATGGACGTTATTTCAAAACCAGAGTCGGCCTGACCTTGCGCTTTTATGACATCCTTTCACACGACGTCATCTCTTTCAGCCGGGATGTCTACGGCACCGGTGAGAATGAGAAGGCATCCGTAATCAACGCCATGCGCAACTGCGCTAAAGTTATCAGTGAAAAGGTCGGTGTCAATGAAGTCGTCGCTGACTGGCAGAGAAAACTCAATGAAGGTTTTGAATATAGCCTGCAATTTTGCGGTTTTCACGATCGAGGCTGGTCCCGCACCCTGCGCCGGGCTTTAAAAAAACACGGCCGCTTCATTACTAAAAGCCGGGGTCAAAACCTGACAAAGATCTACCGCTATAAAGCCGATCCCGGCAAATTCCTGCACCCTTCGATTGATTTTGAGGATTTCCTTGAAGATATAGACGGCTTGGAAGAGGTTGAATTTGGATTAATGGTGCAAAACAACCGCCTCTACTACGTTTTCGGGGATGACGACCAATGTTTTGATGTCGGATTTACCGATGCAGAAGATGGTTTGAAATAAGGCTGCCTTTGCCTTTCATTGTTGACTCATGTATGCCCTGAGAGAGTTCCTGAGATGTTTAAAAATTTTCAGATGAGCAAATCAAAGGTAAACTAAACCATGCGAGCAGCTTTTTTCAAAATATTAGCAGCAGCATTTCTGATTTTTCTCATTTCAGGAATCCACAATCCCAAGATGAGCTACAGTTGGGAGATTGAACGGCAGGGCTCATTCAAACAGAAACCTGCAAAAGGTGACAGTTTTGCTGAGAACAACTTCATTGAAGTCGAAAAAGAGGAAAACGCTGTCAGTGGTTTCACATCCCCTTCAAATAATCAAGAAAACTGGAATACCGTAATTGATTCTGATTCGTCATTGCCAACCATAGGCAATAAAAAAGAGGTAAATCAAACAACTCCCCCACCTCCACAAAACCAGGTTCAAACTGCGCAGATCACCCAACCCGAAACCCTGAAAATGATCGATACCCTGCTCGCCGCCAACTTGCCGGCTGAGTTGCCAATGCCTCTCTACATCAACAACATGACCAAAGTTCAATACGCCGGGTCAGTCTCAATGGCGATGGAGGGAATGCGGCTCTTCTATGGCGAAATGGACAGTGAACAGGAACGTCTTTTTAAAGCCCGCTGGATGCCGCTCTTTGAGTACCCAAGTCAGGAGATTGTCTCTTACCTTAATCAACTTAACCCACTGCTGGTTCAATTTCTGGCACTTAGGGCAGCCTTGAACGACTCTCTGGAAAATTTCAATGCGGCTCAACTTGAAGTTAATGGTGCTACCTTGATCGGGGATGCCAGTACCATCACTCAAGCCATGGAGTCGGCAGTGCTCTACGCCACCGTCAATAAAGTGCTTAATGCCCGTCTGCAGCTGGTGGGAAAAGAGATTATCGCCCTCGGCGGCCCGCCTAATGCCGTTGCCTTGAGAAACAGAGCCCGCGCACTTCACGAATCCGCCATCAAGGAATTTTTTCCGGCCCCAAAACTTAAGATCACTCCTGATCGCCTCAAAGCTGTAGCTGGTAAAGAGTATGAATTCAAAATCGAGATCGCCGAGCCTGAGAAACTGCAAAAGAGTAAAATCTCAATTGCCTACACTCTCGATGGTAAAAGCTGGGGCTGGGGAAAACCCGAAAAAGGATCTCTTATAATCAAAAAAATCTTCAGGACAAAGATCGGTACCAACCACAAAATAGACGCCCGTTTACAACGCTATCCCGGCCCAAAAACTCTGGCTGTGGCCACAGCAGAGATCAAGCTGGTTGCCGACCCCGGTTGCTGGACCCTGGTCGAATGCAAGAGCAGTAAAGATGAAGATCAAGAAGTCATTTACAACCTTGATAAGGAGGCGTGCTGGATCGAAGGCTCATTTACTCCACCTTCATTTGTGCCTCAAACCCTGGATCGCTTCAGCTATCTCCACTCCTGGGGAAAACCACCGCAACGCCTTTTCCCTGGAGCTCAGGTCAGGCTGCCGTTGACCGTCAAAAAACTCCACTCCTGTGAGGGAATCAATGTCAGTACGACAGCCTACAGCAAATTGACTGACGCCGAACGAACCCGGCTCAAAACCCGTCAGAAAAATTGTGGCCAGGCCTCAGCCACCGGGATTTACTGGCTGCGCGCTTTAAACAGCGACGAACTGCAACACTCCTCCAGTCACGGACCCGGGGCCACCCTGAAAGCCGGGAAGATCGAGGCTAAAACCCTGAGTAACCCTTTCATTGTACCTGACTACGACTACGAAAACAAACATTATAGGGATCATCTGCTCTGGCTCAAGATCGAAGCCCTTGATAAACTCTTTAAATGTGAGGATGCCGAATGTTTGAGCTCGGTCTGGTGGGATAGATCGGCCAGAGTCATCTACGGTTACAAATGGGATCCCAGCGGCGGCAAACTGGAGCCTCTGAAACTGGGTCAGGGTGTGGCCCGGCCGACGACCGGAATAGCGACAATTAACCCGGCTGACCAGGGAAAAGCTGAAAAAATAATTTTCCATCAACATAATCTAAAACATTTCTCCCGCAACATTGAAAAACTTAACGAACAATTAAAGAAAACCAAGGACCTCGATGCCAGAAACCAGCTGATCCGCAACCTGCTCTATGCCGAGGATGCCCGGCAACGCGAGATTGATGCGATCAGCACAATTAACACCGGCGAATTTGTCCGCACCCGAACCCGGCTTGACGCTTTAAATATGAAGATCATGGCCGACGAAAGCCGCCAGCTGGCGGAAAAATGGCACACGATTAACCGCATCATCGAGAGAGGCCCCCGCCTGATCGATCTGGCCCCGGAAGATGAACGCGAAGATCTAAAAAAATTCTTCAACCGGCATGTTACGGCCGAGAATGTAATCAGTGGCAAAAGTGAAAAGCTATCGGCTGCGATTAAAGCTATCGGCAATCGGGTTTTGGGTTCGATTGAGATGCAAATTCAGACCCATCAGGAAGAAGCTCAATACTGGAACGAAAATCTCGAAATGGCCCAACACACTAAAACCTTTGCCGATTATTCGATGATGCTGCTCTCTTTCACGGGCACAGGCCCGACTTTCGCCCTTTTTGGCCAGCCTGCCTTTTTGACTGCTTCGGGAGTCACCTACCAGATCTACGGAGCCGCAACCGGTTATATGGAAGGCGGTTGGCAGGAGTCGGTCAGTCGCACTCTCTCCGGGTTCAACGCCGTGACCACCGTCGTTGATGCCGGGATGCGGGGTTACCAAAATGGGGTTCTACAGCACCTTGAAGAGTATGCCCGAAATCCCCAGAAAATCACTCTCGATGAGGAGAAAGCCGGTTTCAAGGGAGCGGCCTGGAGTGCCGGTACGGCGGCGGCCTTTGCAGTTGCGATCAAACTTGGCACCAAAGCCTACCAAAAAAGACAACAGGTACTGAAACAGAAAGAGGCCTGGCGCCAGCTTGAATACGATCTCGTCAAACAAGACTTCCGTATGCGCCACTACAAGCGCCGCTTTGCTCAGGCCGATGTAAAAATAAAAACCTTCGAACAACGCCGTATTGCCTTGAGTAAAGCTGGCAAAGCCGGCGCCCCGAAAGAGGAAATTCTACGACTGCGAACTCAGCTGGATGATGCTTATAAAGATATAAAAACCGACTGGTTTGCCAAAACCCGAATGAAAGCTCTGGCCAAAAAAGGTGATTTCAGAACGGCTCAGGGTAGCGGGCCCCATAAAACTGTGCATGCTTACAACGCTGCCGACCGCAGATTTACCCAACAGTTGCAAAAAAATCTTTCCGGACGCATGACCAAGGCCGGATTTAACCAGCAGAGATACAAAACCTTTTCCAACTCAGCCTCCAAAGGCGGCGTCGGTATGGATATAGACATGGGGGTTATTGAACCGCCACGTTATAAAATTGACAAGGGGAAACAGGTACCCAATCCGGCCCACGCCGAATGGCGAAAAGGCCTGACCCGCACCGTCAACGGCGAGACTCGCCGCAGCAGCCCGCAGGAGATGCAGAATGTCGGCAATCAGGAGATTAAGGCCGCTTTCGAAGAGGTCTATGGCCATAAACCGGGAGAAGCGATGGTTGAGTTTACCACCACCTACAGCCCCGACGCCTATCGCGATCCGAGCTGGCTTGGTAACAAACAGAGCAAAACTGCAATCGTCTACCAAACCGATCCCAACTGGACCCGGCAAGCAGCCGACGTCACCGATTTCAAGGTTAACACCCTCGGTAAAGACCACCCCTCTCTGGGCTACTACGCTACCATGCAGGAGAACTGCCGGGGCATGGTCAAAGATATGAAAACCAAGCTCCAGCCTCTGATGAAAAAAAGCAAAAACCCGCAAGCCGTCAGACATATGAAGAAAATCGAAAATACCATGGAACAGTTCTCCACCAATCAGATTGGCCCCCTCGAAGCCGAACATCGCCTGAGAGAACTGACCGGCAATAAAGACGGGGTTCAGGAAACCGCCCGGCGTTTCCGTATTATGCTCCAGAGTTTAAACAGCCCGTCAGCCCATTAAAAAAAAATGTCCAGAGTATAACTGCGCTCGGTCTTGATGGCTGAGCTCTCACCTGCCCAGATAACCTCCCTATACAGGTGATTTACATCTTTACTGCATGTCACCAACTTAATTTTTAAATTGCAATTGACAAAAGCTAGCCATGAAACTATACTTAAAAAGTAATCTTACTCCAAAATTATAAAAAACTATAGGTTGACAATGGAAAAGAGTAAGTCGGATTTAAACAGTAAAAAGTTAAAGAATCTTGTAAGCGATTTCAATCTGGGGATGACGGAAAAAACAATGGTAAAGAGTACAGAGCAGGTCCCGGAACAGGAAAGTTGTGATATCTGCCTGCCGCCATCATTGGCGAAAGCCTTTCAGAGAGGGCTTGAAGATGGATCGAACGACTGTAACTGCGGCTGTGGAGAGGAGCATGACTGTGCTCATCATGCTTCCTCGTCAGGCCATAATGGTTGCGGGGGTTGCAATCACCATGGCTGAAAACAAATCCTCCCAGGTACCGATAAAGATTGTCGCAAGTCTACCGGACTTGATACAACCGGAAGATTATAAAAGGTGTACTGTTCAGAAAAAAATTCGTCTGCGCATCTCGATCGATGAAAACGGAGTTGAGATTTTAGGCGACAGCCTTTATGTCGAACCTCTTGAAGAACTGCTGGCAGCCAGTGGAGCTAACTTAGTGGAAAGAAGTTTATGCGGTTAGTTATTGATAACAGCAGCCTTATTGAAGCCATTTTAATTGGTTTTCTGAGAACACTTTCGGCCAATCCTGAATCAGATTACAAATCAACTTTTTGGGCCTCGAACACACCCTTTATCTGCCCTGACGGCGAAATTATTAGAGATGTAACTACCTCACCTTCAAACGAGCTTAAGAAAGCCTGGTTGGGACTGATCGAAATTTCAGAAGTTTATCGACTTTCGCCAAAAGCTTCAGAAAACGAAGTCACCATTACACCCGCGTTGACTGCGTTGGCAATTGCTGCATATAACTTTCTAAAAATCTATTCGCAAGCCAACCATGATAAAGATGTGGAGATTGATAAGTTATCGGGACTTGACTACAGCGTTCAACTCTGCAAAAATATTCCTCCGGCTGCAAATCCTGACGAAGTGATACTTTATGACAGTTTGATTGATCCCTGCTGTAGATTCCGGCGAAATAATCCCCCTAAAAAAGAAACAGATAGCACTCTCCTGGCAGCCCTGCTTCGTATCAACCCCTTTAGCGAGCTCAAAAACCTCGACCTTATGTTACCTGCCCCACTCAAGAAGTTAGCGGGAAACTATCTGGCCCACAAAGAGAAGAATCAGGAGTTTGTAAATCAATCAGAACCTGCTGAAGCAGACAAAAGCAGCAATCATATTCAAAAGTGGTGGCTTCAAACAGAGGAGCTTATCCTTAACCCACCAATCATGAGAATTTTACGGGACCAATGGCTGACCATACCGGAAAACAACTTAAGCTGTATAGGATTGGGGATTTTTTTAGAAGAGTTGCGACACCGGGGAAAAAAAGATTTTCGCACTCCGATCCTTGCATTTTTTGAAGCCTATGACTACGTGCAACATCATCGGATACAACCTAAAGGAGATAGTGAAATATACCAAAGACTTACGATTATCAGACATCTTTTAGAATCGAAAAACCGTGAGCACAACCGAAAAGGCAATGAGTATTTTCTTAAATTCAGAGCCCTGCTTGAAATCATTGCTGAAGAGCAGGCAATACCGAAAGAATTTCGTCACCTAAGCCGCGAGTTCTGTTTTCAGCAACTGGCTCCGCTTGCGGCCCTGGCAACCGTCATCGGTGGTGAGCGTGAAGCCGACGCACCAACCTTTGGCGAAATTCAATTTTCCGACCAGCCCGAACCTGTGTGAGACTAAACCATCTCAATCTAGAAATGGGTCTTTCCTTACTCAACAACACAACTTTCTGACTTGTTATAACAGTCTTATTTTACAGCTTTAATCGCGTTATTTCAGGGTTTGATTTTATTTTGCCTTTCTCTGCGTCTTTGCGTCTCTGCGGGAAAACGCTTTTTATCTCCCGCAGAGACGCAAAGACGCAGAGAAAAACC